>NZ_AGJL01000017.1 GCF_000243455.1 Methanotorris formicicus Mc-S-70
TGTGTGATGGGAATTAGGTAATATTTATATCAAAATTAATAATCGTTGAAGATAATACCGTTTATTACACTTTCTTAACGAATCTTGATTTTGAACATGCAAAGGACTATCTAAAAATCTATAAAAAGCGTTGGAATATAGAAACAAGATTTAGAATGTTTAAAGACCTAAAAATAAAAACGAAATCCAGGACTTTAAAGGTTAGGTTGTTTCTATTTATACTTAGAGCGATAATCCATAACTTTTGGATTTGGATGAAACATAAAACGAAATTCCTTATAATTTAAATTATAATTTAAAAGAATTTATTATATCAATTAACGACTTTGCAAACTTGTATTGCAAACCTTCCTTTGATTATTATGGTGGTAATACTCGGTTGTGTATATCTAATGCATATTCGGAGATACTGTAACAATAAATCAAACATAAAATTCTAAATAAATCAATTTATCTCTTTAATTTCATAGAATGGGATATAATACAAACGACCATAAAGGCACTAATCAGATAAATACAATTAAAATATATATACCTAACCCATTAACATAATGCAAAAAATAACAAGGTGGTAGAATGAAGGCAGTTATTTTTATCATTGATGGTTTAGGGGATAGGCCAAATAAAGAAGGCAACACCCCATTAAAAGAGGCAAATACACCAACAATGGATAAAATTGCAAAAGAAGGAATTTGTGGAATTATGAATGCTGTAGATATTGGGGTTAGGCCAGGGAGTGACACCTCACACCTCGCAATTTTAGGATACAACCCTTATGAAGTATATACTGGAAGAGGACCTTTTGAGGCATGTGGTGTTGGTATTGATGTTAAAGAAGGAGATATTGCATTTAGATGTAACTTTGCCACTGTTGATGAGAATTTTGTTGTTTTAGACAGGAGGGCAGGAAGAATCAAAGAAACTGAAGAATTAGCAAGAGAGTTGGATGGTTTGGAAATTGATGGGGTTAAAGTTATATTTAAGCAATCTGGTGGTTATAGGGCAGCACTGGTTTTAAGAGGAGATGGGTTGAGTGATAAGATAACTGATGCAGACCCTAAAAAGGAAGGTAGAAAAGTTAAAATGATTGAACCATTGGATGATTCAGAAGAGGCTAAGAGAACAGCAGAAATATTAAATAAATTATTAAAAATTGCCTATGAAAAACTAAACAACCACCCAATAAATGAAGAGAGGAGAAAGAAAGGTTTACCAGTTGCAAATATGATTTTACCAAGAGGTGCTGGAAAGGTTCCTTATGTGCAGAAGTTTGAGGAAAGATATGGATTAAAAGGGGCTTGCATTGCTGGAACAGGATTGATAAAAGGTATTGCTAAAATGGCTGGATTAGATCTTATTGAAGTAGAAGGAGCGACTGGAACACCAGAAACAAACTTTATGGGTAAGGCAAAGGCGTTAGTTGAAGCATTAAAAGAGTATGACTTTATTTTAATCAATGTTAAAGGTGCAGATGAGGCAGGACATGATGGGGATTATGAGACAAAGAAAATTGTCATTGAGAAGATTGATGAGATGCTGAAATACTTTATTGAAAATGTTGATAAAGATGAGGTTTATCTCGTATTAACTGGAGATCATTCAACACCAATAGAAGAAAAAGACCACTCAGCAGACCCAATACCAATAGTTATTTGGGGTAGAAGTGTTAGAACAGATGACGTTGAGAAGTTTGATGAATTTAGCACATATAAAGGAGGATTAGGATGGATTAAAGGTAAGTACATAATGCCCATATTGATGGACTTGATGGGATTGGCTAATAAATATGGTGCATAGACTATAAGACTCTGAGCAGTTATCTATTAATTATTTTTACAACAAAATTTAAAGTTCACATTCTATTTTTTCAATAAATTTTTTATGTGGTGATATCATGGATTATCCAAAAATATACGTCAATTTTGCGGCATACAGTGCAATAGAAAAAGGAAATTTAATCGTTAAAAAGAATGGAATTTTAAATATAAAAGATTTTGAAAAACTTGATATTGGAGAAATTGTTGACGTTTATTCAAAAAAAGGTAAATTTTTAGGTAGGGGTTTTAAAAATCCGCATGAAATAAGGATAGTAACTCTAAAAAAGGAGAAAATTGATGAAAATTATGTAAGAAATAAAATCATTGAGGCAAACAATTATAGGAAGTTTTTAGGATTTGAGGGTGCTTATAGGATGGTATATACTCAATCTGACTGGTTAAATGGGCTTGTTATTGATAAATACAATGACATATGTACTATCCAAATTTTTAACCATGGTTTTGAGTTGATGAAAGATACCATAGTGGAGACACTCTTGGATTTGGGGATTGATAGTATATATGAAAAAAGTATTGGACGGAATAGAAGAAGGGCAGGTTTAAAAGAGCAGGAAGGAATATTATGTGGAGAAAAAACAGAAACAATAATAAAAGAAGGAAATGCAAAATTTAAAGTCACATTTGAGGGGCAAAAGACAGGTTTTTTCTTAGACCAAAGAGATAATAGGTTAGAACTTGAGAGATATATAAAAGAGGGAGATAGGGTTTTAGATGTCTGCTGTTATACTGGAGGATTTGCTGTCCATGCTGCAATAAAAGGATCTGAGGTTGTTGGAATAGATTTATCAAAAAAAGCCATAGAATTGGCAAAGGAGAACATGCAGTTGAATGACATTGATGAGAGCAAATATGAGTTTAAAGTAGGGAACGCATTCAAAATTATGGAGGAGATGATTGAAGATAGGGAGGAATTTGATGTTGTTATTCTCGATCCACCTGCATTTGCTCAGTCAAAAAAAGATGTGAAAAATGCAGTTAGAGGTTACCATTTGCTAAATAGATATGGTGCAAAACTTGCAAAGAGGTTACTCGTTACATGCTCATGCTCACAACCAATTGAACCCTCAGAATTTAAAGCAGTAGCGATAGATGCGGCATTAAAGGCAAATAAATGGATTAGACAGATAGGATCTTACAGAACTCAATCTGCAGATCATCCAATAACATCAAAGGGAACTGAATACTTAAAATGTTTATTTTTTAAGGTAGATGAGTTCTAATTAACTAACCGTGATTACCTTTACTCCCATAAAACAACAATCCATAATACTACAGAATTAAAAAACTTAAATATAACAAACTAAAAAATAAAAATAGAATACAAAAAATATTATCCTTTAATGGGGATTAAGATATTAAATATAATATTAAATTAATTATAAAACTTTAAGTTATTTAACTCCTTTGGTCATAAATTCTTTGTGGTGATATTTATGTTTTTTAAAAAACTATCAACAATTGAGAGGATATACAACATTGGGTTGGAGTTGGAACATTTGGATGAGATATTCGAAAAAATAACCAAATTTTTAATAGAGTTTGAGGAAGACATAATAAAAACCTACGCCTCAAGTGTCTTAAATGAGATAACAGTAGAGAACATAATGACAAAAGACGTTTTAACAGTTCCAGAAGATATGAACTTGGAAAAATTTGAAAAACATATTAGAGAACATAAGCATTTGGGTTATCCTGTTGTTGATGAGAATGATAATATCCTTGGTATTGTAACCTTCAATGATTTAAAAAAGATTGGAAAGGAGTTATTTAAAAAATTTAAAGTTAAAGATGTGATGACCCCTGAGAGTAAGTTGGTAACCGTCTCTCCAAAAACAAGTGCAGCAGACGTCCAAAAAATTATGTGGAAAAATGATATTGGAAGGATTTTAGTTGTTGATGATAAAAACAATTTACTTGGAATTGTAACAAAAAGTGATTTATTGAGGGCATCAGTAATTTTACTCAACGAAATGCCAAAAATAACAGAATGCAAACACATAACAAACTTTTATTTTTACGATAGGGATGCATCAAAGATAAATAAACTTGCCGATGATATGGTTGTATTGCTTGGTGCGAGGGGGTATATTGTCTCAGAAAAAGAGGGGTATATTGAGATATTGACAAGAGATTGGGAACCACTTGCAAAAATAATGAAGAGTAAAAATAAGATAGAGCATATAACTATAACAACAAAAACTTTAAACCTAATAGATGAGAAGATAGCCAAAGAGGTCATAAACCTCATTGAAAAATATGCATTTGAGGAAATTATAATAACTGATCACATCACACTAATTAATGAGAGATCTTCTATTATTAGGGTAATAACTGATATAACATCATTCAGAGATAGCAAAAAAACCTTTGGAACTGTAACTATTAGAATAGATTTCTAAAACTTAAAAATATGAGGTGGTAAGATAAAGGTTCTTGGAATAGATGTGTCTGGGAGGCATGATGTGTATGGGAAATTTCTAAGGCTCTATGCAGGAATTTTGGCTGAGATATCAGCAGATAGGGTAATACATGTTGAAAAGATAGAGGTGTATTACTCAGAAAGTTCAACACAAACGCCAAAGGATATAATAAAAGAGGTTAAAGAATTAATGGGTAAAATAAAAGGAAACTACGACTACATAGTTTGTGAGAAGGGGGAATTTTTTAAAATCCCAAAAGAACACGTTTCAAGTTTGTTGGGAAAGGAAGTTATTCATCCAAAAACTTTGGGGGAATTGGAGTTGGTGAATATTGCCCATCATGTTTCTTACTCATGTAGAAAATTATTGTTAAGGGAGTTAGAATTAAACAATTTGGAATCAAAATGAAAAGGTTATTTTGGTGGAAAAATGTATGAAATTGTTAGATATGAAGGAGGAGTATATAAGAATAATATTTTAAAGGAATGGATTGAAGATATAGGTGGCTTTGTTATTCAGGAGCATGTCATGCAGTTGGATGTTTATATGACCGTTGCTTTGCCTCAAAGTGAGATTGAGGCATTTAAAGAAGAGGCTAAGAAATATAAGGGAAAGGTTGTTGAGACGCCATTGGCAGGGATTGAGATAGCAGTTGTTGCCCCAAGTTTGTCAAGGCACCACCTTCCACACACCGCATGTGATATATCAGAATACGTTAGGAGATTTGGGGCAAAGCCAAATATGATAGGTCTTGCACACGGAGCAGGAAAAAATATAAGTAGAATTAGCGAGAGAGAGAAGAAACTCATAGAAGAGCATGATGTTGCAATATACGTAATGGGTAATTTTGAAAATTGCATAAAAGACAAAACCCATTTATTTGATGTAGATATTCCGGTAGTTGTAACTGGAGGACCGGAAGAGTTGGATATCCCTTACCCGTATGTTGGAAACTTGGGAAGGAGGGCACATAGGTTGAGACACGGGGAAGAGACCAGGGCATTGAGAAAGATGGTAGATGTTGTTACAGATTTGATAAATGAAAGAAGGAGAGAACTCTCCTACGACCCCCCAATTGTGCCACCAGTTGTTGTTAAGGATGAGATTGAAAAGAGGGTTGAGGAGGTATTTAACATACTTTCTCCAATGCCTATTGTTACGCAACTTGATGGTTTGAGGATTAAGATGGATTATGATAAATACAAGGATAAAATTGCAAATGTTAAAGTAGGGAATTACGTTTTAAAAGATATTGCATATATAACAAGGTCTATGATGAAGAACTACATTCTTGTAAAGATAAAACCAAAATCAGAAGTTGAATTTGAATTAAACAAATAATTGGAGGGAAATTTATGGAAGATATGGATAATCAAATAATAGAAATGCCAATACCTCCCGGATTACCACAATCCATTATTGCCAGATTGTTAGAGATGTGCAATGTTAAGTTTGATATTAGGACGGATGAAATTCACGATGTGAAGTATCCTGTTTTATGTGGGACTTTGGAGGATTTAAAAATAGCAAAGGAATATTTGGAGTTGACCACAGAAACAAAATTGGCGTTGAGGGAAATAGCAAGATTGGCAAGAAAATTCAAAACAAAAGTTAAACTATACACTAACGATGATGAATACAAATACATCTTAGAGATTATTGCAAACGACATAGCAAACAAAGATAAGATTGAAGTTGTTGAAAAAGAACCAGAAGGGGAATATGAAACCGTAAAGGTTCTTGATAAGGAAATTAAGGTTTATATTTAATATTATGTTTTTTTATATATGTTTTTTAATATTATTCAGATGAAACTCTTTTTATAACGCAATAAGGTTAGGATGGAAAATATGATTGGGATTAGGAGATTCAGATTGGAGGATTTGGACAG
This sequence comes from Methanotorris formicicus Mc-S-70, assembly GCF_000243455.1. Lineage (NCBI taxonomy): Archaea > Methanobacteriati > Methanobacteriota > Methanococci > Methanococcales > Methanocaldococcaceae > Methanotorris > Methanotorris formicicus. The sequence goes on from NZ_AGJL01000017.1 coordinate 6,150, forward strand.
GGTTGAGGAGATAGAAAAGCAATCATTTAAAAAAATATATCCACGTTTTTTATTGATTCACCTATACACAAACTTTCCAGATGGATTTATTGTTGCTGAAATTGATGGTCATATTGTTGGTTATATTATAGGCACGATTGAATGGGGAAATGGTCATATAATTTCAATTGCAGTGGATAGAAAATTTAGAAACAGGGGAATAGGATCAATATTGATTGAATATTTAGAAAAGTACTTTTTTGAGAGATGCAATGTTAAATACATTGTTTTGGAGGTTAGAGTTAGCAATAAAAAAGCGAGGATGTTTTATTATAAGAGAGGTTATGTTGATAAGAGATTTCTCCCAAAGTACTACGATGATGGAGAGGATGCTATTTTGATGGTAAAGAAAAGAAAGGACTTAAAAACAAACTATCCAATAACCATAAGTATGTGGTGAAAAGATGAATATAATTCCTGCAGTTGATATAAAAGACCAAAAATGTGTTCAACTTATACAGGGGGATCCAAGCAAAAAACATATCGAATTAGACAATCCTGTAGAAGTTGCAAAGAGATGGGAAGAGGAAGGAGCAAAGATGTTACATTTGGTAGATTTAGATGGAGCGTTTGAAGGAAAAAGAAAAAACAGAGAAATTTTAAAGAAAATTATAGAAGAGGTAAATATCCCAGTGGAAATTGGTGGAGGGATTAGAACTATTGAGGATGCAATGGAATTAATAAACATTGGTGCTGAAAGAATAATCATTGGAACTATTGCAATTCAAAATCCAAATTTTGTTGAAGAACTTTCAAAAAGATTGGATAGTAAGAAAATCATGGTTGCGTTGGATGCAAAAGATGGATATGTTGTTATAAAGGGATGGAAGGAAAAAACAAAATACACTCCAGTAGAGATTGGGAAAATTTTGCAGGAGAAAGGTGCTGGGAGTATTTTGTTTACAAATGTAAATGTTGAAGGGCTTTTGAAGGGAATTGATGTAAATCCAATTAAGGAGTTGGTAGATTCATTGGATATCCCAGTTGTTGCTTCTGGTGGGGTTACATCTATTGATGATTTAATAAAGTTGAAAGATTGTGGGGTTGAAGGAGTTGTAATCGGTTCTGCATTGTATAAGGGGTTGATAGATTTAAAAGAGGCTATAAAGGTTGTTGAAGGTAGGTAATCATTTTATTTTTTAAATATTTAAATCTGTTATATCATTTTCGAAAATCCTAAATAAGATATATTATAAAAAGATAGGTCTTAACAAATTATCATTATGGTGGTTGCATGGATGAGGATAGTTTTAACTCTAAGAAAAATAAGATCGTATCTGTTGGGCATATAGCATTGGATTATATATTCAACGTTGAGAAATTCCCAGAACCAAATACATCCATTCAAATTCCATCTGCAAGGAAATACTATGGTGGAGCGGCATGTAATGTTGCCGTTGGTGTGGCAAAACTTGGATTATCCTCTGGCATTGTATCGTGTGTTGGCTATGACTTCAAAAATTCTGGATACGAGAGATACTTAAAAAACTTCGGTGTTGATATTTCCCAAATCTACCACTCGGAGGAAGAAGAAACTCCAAAGGCATGGATATTTACAGATAAGGACAACAACCAAATAACATTCTTCCTTTGGGGAGCAGCAAAACATTACAAAGAACTAAATCCACCATTATTCGGATCAGAAATTGTCCATTTAGCCACTGGAGACCCAAAGTTTAATGTAAAATGCGCAGAAAAAGCGAAAAAAAATAATATATTGGTATCTTTTGACCCTGGGCAGGATTTGCCATTATATGACAAAGAAACCATGGAAAAAGTTATAGAAAACACTAATTTTTTATTTATGAATAAACATGAGTTTGAGAGAATTTTAAAGTTATTAAACACTAATTTGGAGAGTTTGATGAATAAGGTTGACGTTTTGGTTGTAACCCATGGTAAAGATGGGAGTATAATATATACAAAAGATGAAGAAATAAAAATTCCAAGTATTAAAGCAAAGAAAGTTGTTGACCCAACAGGTGCTGGAGACAGTTATAGAGCAGGATTTTTAACAGGTTATGTAAGAGGGTATAACTTAAAAGAGTGTGGATTAATTGGTTCCTGCGTGGCATCATTTGTTATTGAAAAAAAAGGCTGTCAAACAAACCTGCCATCATGGGATGATGTTGTTGAACGATTAAAAAGAGAGGGCTATGTATTGGAATTCTAACTATGTGAAATAATATTAAATTTAAATCTGAAACCTTTGTTTTATTATTTAAAAATAACTTTAATTTTAAATAGTTTTTATTTTAAAAATTTAACTTCAATATGGAGGAATAACCATGAGTGATATCGTTCAAAGAATAAATCAATTAAAAAAAGAGAAAAATGCGATAATATTGGCCCACAACTACCAACCAGAAGAAATTCAGAGGATTGCGGATTTCGTGGGAGATTCTTTGGAACTCTGTATAAAAGCGAAGGAAACAAGGGCAGATATAATAGTATTTTGCGGAGTAGATTTCATGGCGGAAACAGCGAAAATCCTAAACAGCGATAAAAAAGTTCTCATTCCAGAAATTAAAGACATTGAGTGTCCAATGGCTCATCAGTTGCCAGCAGATGTGGTGAAAAAAGCAAAAGAAAAGCATCCTGATGCGATGGTTGTTGTTTACGTTAATACACTCGCTGAAACTAAGGCTCTCGCTGATGCAACGTGCACTTCAGCAAATGCGGATAAGGTGGTTAACTTCCTCGATTGTGAGAAGGTTTTATTCGGTCCAGATAGAAACCTCGCTTACTTCGTTTCAAAAAGAACGGATAAGAAGATTATCCCAATCCCTGAGGATGGACATTGTTATGTACATAAGAAGTTCACTCTTGAAGATGTTAAGAGAGTTAGGAAGGAATATCCTAATGCAGAACTCCTCGTGCATCCTGAGTGTAATCCAGAGGTTCAGGATTCTGCAGACTATATTTTAAGTACAAGTGGAATGATAAGACATGTTCTAAACTCTGATAAGAAAAAGTTTATTATCGGTACTGAGGTTGAGTTGATTACAAGGATAAAACTCGAACTTGAGAAAACTGGGGAAGAGAAGGTACTAATTCCATTAAGAGAAGATGCTATCTGCGACCCTATGAAGAGGATAACGTTAGAGAAGGTTGAAAGATGTTTAAAAGAGGAGAAGTATGAGATAACCCTCGACGAAGAGATTATTAAAAAAGCAAGAGTTGCAATAGAGAGGATGCTGAGTGCAAAATTATAAAAATTATTAATTATGCATTATTTGGAATTTTATTCATATTTTCCCCAATCCGTGAGAGTATGGAGGAAATTATAAAAGAAATAAGATTAAATACATCAAAGAAAGCGTTAAAATTGATAAAAGAAAAAAATTTGATAGATTTGGATGTATATGACAATTTGATGAATTTGTTGAATAGAAGGATTAAGGGCGAGAAGTTTTACAGATTTGATGTGAGGCATAAACCTACATGCGTTGTAGCATTTAGTGGTGGAGTTGATAGTTCTGCCTCTGCAATAATCTCAAAAAGTATTTTTGATGTTGTTGGGGTTACCGTGTACTCAAAATACATCATGCATGAAGAGGTTAAAAACCATATAAAAAACCTCTCAAAAAAATTAGATATAAAGCATGAATTTATAGATATTAATATGGATGAGATTGCTAAAGATGTTGAAGATGGAAGATACCACCCGTGTGGGAGATGTCATAAGGCAGTTGAAGAGGCGGTTATAAATTATGCGAAAAATAAAGGCATTAAATTTGTAATCTTTGGAGATCTACTGTCTGTTGGGTATTTGTCAATTATCCCAATGGATGATGGGTTAATAAGGATAAATATGCCTGCCTTCCTATCCCTAACAAAGAATGAAAACAGGAAAATTTTAAGACAGAATAACATAGAAATAAAACTCCCATACGGTTGCCCATTGGTAAAAAAAGCACATAAACATAGGCACATGAAGAAATTCACAATCCAAAGAATTTTGAGGGAGGTTAGAGCACAGGTTGTAGACAAAGATGAAGGGTTAAAAAACATTTTGGATATACTTAATCTATGACTTATCATTCACCGCAAAATTTCTTTTTGGTGTTTAAAATGGATGCATTAGTTGATTTAATATATAAAACTGAAAATAATAGGGCAATTATTTATCTTTATTTGATTCAGAAGATATTGAAGGACGAGAATTTTAAACCTTATTTTTATGTTGAGTTAAATAACAACAATATTGAAAAAATTGAGGAATTTTTAAAAAAGAACAATCTTTCCCATTACGTTGAGAGTATAGAAGTAGTCAAAAAACAAATAATCAACAAAGAAAAAGAAGTTTTAAAAATAATTACAAAACATCCAAAATACGTTCCTAAGTTGAGGATTTTGAAGGAATTTGATGAGGTTTTGGATATTTACGAGCATGACATACCATTTGCAAAGAGATATTTGATAGATAACAAAATCATCCCCATGACATATTGGGATTTTGAAAAAAATAAAATAAAAAGCAGAGGTATTCCAAAATTAAAGGCTATAGCATTTGATATGGAAGTTTATAATAGAAATTCCGAACCAAATTCACAAAAAGACCCAATACTAATGGCAAGTTTTTGTGCAGAGGATTTTAAGAAAGTTATTACTTACAAACCATTTAACCATGAGCGTGTTGAGGTTGTTGAGGATGAAAAGGAACTCATTAAGAGAATCATTGAAGTTCTAAAGGGTTATGATATCATTTACACCTATAATGGGGATAACTTTGATTTTCCTTATTTAAAGAAAAGAGCAGAGATTTATGGAATAAAATTAAATTTAGGAAGGGATGGGGAAGAAATAAAAATCTCAAGAGGGGGTATGCATTTAAGAAGTTACATCCCTGGGAGGGTGCATATTGATTTATATCCAATAGCAAGGAGATTACTCCATCTAACAAAGTATAAGTTGGAAGATGTTACATTGGAACTTTTTGGGATTAAGAAGTTGGAAGTTGGGCATCAGAACATAAGTAAACTTTGGGAAGAAAATGATGAAAAACTTATTGAATATTCATTTCAAGATGCACTTTATACATTTAAAATTGGGGAGTATTTTTTGCCGTTGGAGGTGATGTTTTCAAGGATTGTTAATCAGACACTCTTTGAGATATCAAGGATGAGTAGTAGTCAGATGGTGGAATATCTCCTATTAAAAAATGCATTTAAAAACAACATCATTGCCCCAAATAAACCTTCAAATGAAGAATATCAGAGAAGATTAAAAGAGAGTTACGAGGGGGGTTATGTTAAAGAACCCATAAAGGGGATGCATGAAGGCATCATCTCTTACGATTTTAAAGCATTATATCCCTCAATTATAATAAGCCACAACATAAGCCCAGATACCATTGATTGTGAGTGTTGTAAGGATGAATCAGAAAAGATTTTGGAACATTGGTTCTGTAAAAAGAAAGAAGGGCTAATACCAAAAACATTGAGGAATTTGGTTGAGAGGAGAATGAATATTAAGAAAAAAATGAAAGAAAAAGCAAAAAAAGGAGAGGTTGATAATGAATATAAACTCTTTGATTATGAACAGAAGTCATTGAAGATTTTGGCAAATAGTCATTATGGTTATTTAGCATTTCCAAGGGCGAGGTGGTATTCAAAAGAGTGTGCAGAGGTTGTTACATACTTGGGGAGAAAATACATACAAGAAACAATAAAAGAGGCGGAGAAATTTGGATTTAAGGTTATATATGCTGATAGCGTTACGGAAGATACTGAAATAATAGTCAAAATAAATGAAGAAATAAAATTCCTAAAAATTAAGGACTTGTTTAAAAATGCCGATTATACAATTGGAGAAAAGGAATATTATGCCCTAAATAATGTTTATGCTTTAACTTTAAATGATGATGGTAAGTTGGTTTGGAAAAGAGTGCCTTATGTAATGAGGCATAAAACAAATAAAAACATCTATCGTGTTTGGATTACAAATAAATGGTATGTTGATGTTACAGAAGACCATTCTTTAATTGGTTATTTAAATAAAAAATTCGTTGAAATCAAACCATGCAAAATAGGGAATGCCTACTTAATAATTTTGGATAAATCAACACTCAACACATACAATTTTGTAAAAGTTAAAAAAGTTGAAAAAATTAATTATAATGGATATGTTTATGACATTGAGGTTGAAGATACACACAGATTTTTTGCAAATGGAATTTTAGTCCATAATACTGATGGTTTTTATGCAGTTTGGAAGGAAAAGATTGATAAAGATGAACTTATCAAAAAGGTTCATGAATTTTTAGATATGATAAATTCAAAACTTCCAGAAAATATGGAGTTGGAGTTTGAAGGCTTTTATAAGAGAGGCATCTTTATAACAAAGAAAAGATATGCCATAATAGATGAAAACAACAAAATAATCATCAAAGGTTTGGAATTTGTAAGGAGGGATTGGGCAAACATTGCAAAAAAAACACAAAAAGCAGTTTTAAAGACGCTTTTAATTGAGGGGAATGTGGATAAAGCAACAAAAATCATTCAAAATGTGATAGATGATTTAAAGAAGGGGAAAGTAAATAAAGAGGATTTAATAATATACACCCAACTAACAAAAGACCCAAAAGAATATAAAACAACCGCCCCGCATGTTGAGGTTGCAAAGAAAATAATAAAAAAAGGTGGAAGGTTAAGGATAGGGGATGTTATTGGTTATATTATAACGAGTGGTGAAAAATCAATAAGTGATAGGGCAAAACTTCCAGAGGAAGCAAAGGATTACGATGTTGAATACTACATAGAAAACCAAATCCTTCCACCAGTTTTAAGGATTATGGAGGCATTGGGGGTTTCAAAGGAAGAACTTAAAAATTTTGGTAAGCAAGTTACACTGGATGATTTCTTCACAATAAATAAAAATAAATAGTTAAAAGTAAAACAAATAATTAACTTACAACTCACCCATTTTTTTCTTGTTTCTTGGCATGCATATAATTTCTTTTGCTTCAATATTAAAGAACGTGTTCATATTTGCTGGTTTTATAACCATTGCTGTATCTGCCCCCCTACTCCTCCCACCAATGGCGATAATGTCCTCCTTTACAGAAACCAATCCTGCATCTGCTGCCATAACTGCTATCTCATAACAAACCTTAACTCCATGTCCAAATGTTCTCAATGTTTCTGCTATAACTTCAACAGGTCCGTAACCCCCTAATTTTCTTGAGATTCCTCTTTCAACACCACTTAGTGCATGAGTTCCCATGAATACTTTAGCCCCCATGTTTTCCAATTCTTCTCTTGTTTCATTACTCATCGCTCTTGTGTCATCCCCATAAAATCCTTGGTGGTAGGTAACTACAACAACATTTAAGTTTAAATTTTCCTTTTTAAGAAATTCTAAGAGTTTCTTTGCAGTCTCTCCTGTTGAAGATGCAACAACAATACTCTTTATATCTCCCATCTTTGCCCTCTCAACTGCAAGTTTTAATGTTTGTTCTGTGTTCTGGGAACCTGCATAGTCAAAATAAACTACCATCTTCTCACCCAATTTTTTAAATACGGTTTGTTAATATTATAATACAAACATAATATTACTTTCAATGTTATTAAAATTTACGAAAGGGAAAAAATGATAGTTGACGTATTTAATTTAAAAAGGATTATAAAGTGGCTTTATGTATCTTCACTTATCGGTGTCGTTGGTAGTTTGAGTGCTATATTTATTTCCATAATTATTCATTTTGCCTATTTAGGGGGACATTTTAATCCAATATATATACCATTTGCGTTGGCATTTTCTGGATTGTTGGTTGATTTTTGTCATAATTTAAAAGATTCTGGTGTTGATAGGGTTTTGAAAGCATTAAAAAACAACATCCCACTAAATCCCATTGTTGGTTTTTTAAAGATTATTGCCGCTGGGATTGTTATTGGTTTTGGAGGTAGTGCTGGAAAAGAGGGACCTTGTGTTCAATCAAGTGCATCATTTGCGGATGTGTTGTATGAGGTCTTAAAATTAAAGTATAGAAAGGCAGTAATCATTAGCGGTATCGCTGGTGGGTTGAGTGGTGCTTTTTGTGCTCCCCTCGGTTCTGCGATATTTGCATCAGAAATAGTTAATGGTCATGATTTTAACTATAGGGGTTTGTTTCCGTCAATCTTTGCAAGTGTCATTGGCTACTTTACATATTACCTAATCACTGGGAAAAAGCACCTCTTCAATATTGATTTATCATATAATTTAACACCACCTGACTTTATACTGTTCTTTTTGTGTGCAGTGTTCTGCTCTATTGCTGCATTTTTATATATCTCTATGTATGGAAAGATAAGGGATTATTTTGATAGCCTTAAATATCCTCAGTGTTTCAAATCATTTGTTGGAGGAATCGTTGTTATGTTAATTGGTTATTTTATCCCCCAAGTTTTAGGTTTGGGTATTGATGTGATATCAAATTTATTCTTTGTGAAGTATGGGGTGGTTTTGTTAACATTGATACTCTTGGGAAAAATATTTGCAACAACATTCACAGTTGGGGTTGGAACTCCTGGAGGGTTAGTTATTCCATCAATGTTTGTTGGGGCAGTTTCAGGGGCGTTATTCGGAACTTTGGTTGGAGTGGAGAATATAGCACCATTCATAATCCTTGGAATTGCAGCATCCATGGCATCCATTGCAAATGTCCCACTTGCCTCTGCAATTCTCTGTACTGAGATTTTTGGCTTTGATTTTGCAGTTCCTGCAGCAATTGGGGCATTACTTGGATATCAATTGACGAGATGGAATGTCATCTACAGATATATCAGTCTTTAATAGAGTGATAATATGAAAAAGAAACATTTGGAGATAATATTGGATCAATTAAAACCCCATCCAAAACCTAAGGCAAGTTTGGAGCAATATACAATAGAGGGAAGATTGGCAAGTGAGATTTTATTTTTTGCCAAGGATGATATTGAGGGTAGTGCTGTTGTTGATTTGGGCTGTGGAACTGGGATATTGGCAATTGGAGCCAAACTTTTAAATGCAAAAAAAGTTATAGGCATTGATATTGATGAAGAGAGTATTGGGGTTGCCAAAGAAAATGCAAAAAAAGTTAATGTAAATGTTGATTTTTATTGTATGGATGTTGCTGATGTTGATGCCAATTTTATAAAGGAAATTTGTGGGGATTTGAAGATCGTTGTTATACAAAATCCCCCATTTGGTTCTCAAAAAAGGCACGCAGATAGAATATTCTTAGATAAGGCATTGGAGATTGGAGATGTTGTATATAGCATCCACAACGCAGGAACGAAGGATTTCGTTGTTAAATATGTTAATGAGAAAGGAGGAATAATAACCCATATCTTCCAAGGGAGTTTTAAGATCCCACATATTTATGAATTTCATAAGAAAGAGGTTATATACATTCCAGTGAACATTTTTAGAATAATATCTAACAAATAACAATTGGGATTTACATGCTTATCGTAGATGTGAATCATGGAGCATTGGATTTGGCAAGAGAGTATATAGAATTGGGATATAGCGTTGATGTTTGGGATATATATGGAAAGTTGGAAAAGGATAAAGATTTTTTGAATAACTATGAGGACATAATTTCGAAGGTAAAAATCATAAAAAAAGATGAAAACATCAACTTTAATAAATATGACAAAGTTATCGCCCCAATTCACTGTCCAATAGATGTTGATTTTATCTCATTCCACGATGCAGTTTCAGAAATTGTGAAGGAGAAATATGGCATACAAAAAAAATTTATTGAAGTTACTGGGGTTAAGGGAAAGACAACAACGACAGAGATGATAAACTTTATTTTAAAGGATGATTATGAGGTTTTTTTACACAACAGTAATAGAGGTTCAATAACCCCAACTTCAATATTGAATGTCCTCAGGAGAGGCAATCTTGATTTTGATTATTATGTATTTGAGGTTTCACTTGGGATAACGGCATGTGGATACGGAGTTATTACAAATATCCTTGAAAATTACCCAATAAGTAAGGGCAAGAGAAACGCCTTAGTGGCAAAGATCTCAACCCTAAAAAATGCAGATAAGAAATATATAAACATGAAGATTTTGGAAGAGTATGAATTAAAATTAAATTTGGAAAATTTGTTTGTTTTAGATACAAATGGGGAAATAATATCTAAATATCCACTAAAATACAAATTTAATGACCATATTGTTGAATTCAACAAAGATGTCTTTGGCATGCATCTTGTGGAAAATTCAATTTTTGCCATAAAGGTTTGCGAAAATTTCTTAGATACTGAGGAGATAATTGAAAAAATAAAGAATTTTAAGATAAACAGTAGAATGAGTGTAGAAAAAATAAAAAATAGATATATTGTTAAAAACATAAACCCGGGACTTGATGTTAAGGCAATTGATTATGCAATAAAGGATTTTTTAGAGGTTTTTGGAGGAGTTGTAGTTATTGGTGGTGATTTTGGTATAACTTGTGAGGAGATAGATGTTAAAAAATTAGCCAAAGTTTTGGAAAAGTACGATGCAAACTTTATATTTGTGGGCGATGTTGGGAAAGAACTGAAAAAAATTTTAAAAAATCCATTTTACGATGAAATTGATTTGAATAATTTGAATGGGAATGTATTGGCTATAATTAGGACTTCTTTATAACTATATTTTTACAAAATTGTAATCATACCTATAAATCCCACCAATCTTCTCAATCTTCTCCTTTATCAATCCGCAAAATACCAACTTATGCAGTTCAGAGAAAAACTCGCTCTCTGTCATCCCATGATCTTTTGCTATTGATAAAAATGCCCCCCTACCTTTAATTATCCCATGCTCTTCAATAATATCCAGCAAAATACTTTCAATAGGGATATCTTTTATAAATTCTTTTAGGATATCCCTTTTATATGATTCCAACTTCTTCCTTATCTCCCCAACCTTATCTGGTGGAGCATAAACCCCAACATCCCACAATCTAATTTCAGATGGCTTTAAACTCTTTGCAAGTGGGGAAACTTCATCCAACCTATATTTTTTATCATCTATGATGATTGTGACACTATGTTCTTCCATTTTTGGGTAGTCGGGAATATCCAAAAATACACTTGTCCCTAAATACTCTGATAACTCTTTTTCAAGATTTCTCACATTTTCTTCATCCATTGAAATTAAAACCCACCTTTCCTTTGGAGTTAGGTCGGTATATTTGTATGTTATTATCTTTTTAAACAACTTCCTCCCATCAATCATTTTTATTAATCTATTTTCTTCCCCTTCGCTATTTCTCAACGTATAAATTAAATCTATGTCATCCATATATGCCAAATCATTTATGCTAAACAACTTATCCTCCAAAGCATACATCACAGATCTTTTTAACATAGTATCTGCGATCCTTGATGTTGGATGCATATAAACGGTTGGATACATCTGATGCCTTGCAATTAAGAGAGATTCAACAGCATGAATCCCCTTCTCTAAGATTCCAATTCTCAATTTACCCATCTCTTCATAAGTTACAATACTTCTCATAATCCTTGGCAAGTCAATAAGTCCATAGGCAACTCCCGTGTGATAACTATCTCTCAACAGATAATCCATCCTATCAGCGTCAACATCCCCACTTATTATTTTTCCCTCAAGTCCCTTCTTATTTAAAACATCGATAATTTCTTTGTTTGAATAATTTTCAAATTCCATCTTTTTAATCTTCGTCCTTGCCATCTGCTCATGGTTGTATCCACATATCTCCAATGTATGGGAGAACGGAGGATGTCCTATATCATGAAGTAATGCAGATATTCTTGTTAATTCCACATCAGCATTTAACCTTTCCGCAATTTCACCAGCAATATACATCGTACCAAGAGAGTGTTCGAACCTCGTATGGTTTGCACTTGGATATACTAAGCATGTTAATCCTGTTTGTTTTATATTCCTTAATCTTTGGAAGTCTATAGTATCCACTAACTTAATTTCTTCATAACTCAATGGAATATCCTTATGAATTGGGTCTCTGATAACCTTTTTACTGTTACTAACAATCATACATGTAGATGTATAACAATAGATATTTAAATATTCCTGAAACTTATAAATTCAAATATATAAATTATTGGGAAATAAAAAAATAAAAAATTTGGGGTTTAGATTACTTCCCTGCCATCATCTTTTTTCTTTTCTTTGTATGTGGTTGTTGTTGTTCTTCCATATTCTTTTGCCAATTTTTCATAGATTTCTACATCTTCCTTATTTATTGATGGCCTAATTTTCTTCAATGCCTCTTCAAAGTGCCTCATCTCGACTTTATCTGCTTTCATGTTTTCCCTTAGAGCCAGCATTGCAGCCTCTCTACAAATTGCCTCAATATCTGCCCCAGTGTAGCCTTCTGTTTTCTCTGCTAATTTTTCTAAGTCAACGTCCTCTGCAAGTGGCATGTTTTTTGTGTGAACTTTGAATATTGACAATCTTGTTTTCTTATCTGGTGCTGGAACAAAGACAATTCTATCCAATCTTCCTGGTCTAAGTAATGCTGGATCAAGGATATCTGGTCTGTTTGTTGCTGCTATAACAACAACATCCTTGGGTTCCTCCAATCCATCTAATTCAGTTAGCAATTGATTAACAACTTTTTCAGTTACACCACTATCATGTCCTGAACCCCTTCTTGGAGCAATACTGTCAATTTCATCAAAGAATATTACTGTTGGTGCTGTTTGTCTTGCCTTTCTAAATATCTCCCTAATTGCTTTCTCTGATTCACCAACCCACTTACTGAATATCTCTGGACCTTTAACGCTTATGAAGTTTGCTTCACTTTCATTTGCAACTGCCTTAGCAAGCAATGTTTTACCAGTTCCTGGTGGACCGAAGAGTAAGACCCCTCTTGGTGGTCTAATACCCATTCTTTCAAATACTTCTTTATGCTTTAATGGCCATTCAACTGCTTCCTTAAGTTCTTGTTTAACCTCCTCTAAACCTCCAATGTCATCCCATTTAACATTTGGGACTTCAACTAAAACTTCCCTCAATGCTGATGGCTCTACTTCTTTCAATGCCTCCTTAAAGTCATCCATTGTTACCTCTATACTGTCAAGGATGTCCTTTGGAATTTCATCTTTATCTAAATCAAGATCTGGCAAGATTCTTCTTAATGTTTTCATTGCAGCCTCTTTACATAACGCTGCTAAATCTGCCCCAACGAATCCATGTGTTACATCTGCAAGGTAATCTAAGTTAACGTCCTCTGCAAGTGGCATGTTTCTTGTGTGTATTTGTAAAATTTCTTTTCTTGCATTTCTGTCAGGAACTCCAATGACGATCTCCCTATCAAATCTTCCAGGTCTTCTCAATGCTGAGTCTAATGCATCTGGCCTGTTTGTTGCCGCTATAACAACAACCTGTCCCCTACCTTCAAGTCCATCCATCAAGGTTAGAAGTTGGGCAACCATTCTCCTTTCTACTTCACCAGTTGCCTCATCCCTCTTTGGTGCAATTGCATCAATCTCATCAATGAATATAACTGATGGAGCATTCTCTTCTGCTTCTTGGAATATCTTTCTTAAGTTCTCCTCTGTTTCCCCAACATACTTACTCATTATCTCTGGACCATTTATTGAATAGAAGTTAGCCCCTGCCTCATTTGCTACTGCCTTAGCAAGTAATGTCTTACCAGTTCCTGGGGGTCCTGCGAGGAGGACACCTTTTGGTGGCTCAATACCCAACCTTTCGAATAATTCAGGATGCCTCATTGGGAGTTCTACCATTTCCCTAATCTTTCTAACTTCTTCTTTTAAACCACCAATGTCCTCATATGTTACACTTGGAACTTTGCTTTCTTTAATTTCTTTTACAGGTTCTTCTTTCAACTCGACTGTTGTAAATTCTGTTATTCTTATAGGTCCTTGTGGGGAGGTGTTTACTACAATAAATGGAAATGCTGTTCCTAAAACACCTATAACTACTCTTGAACCTTTACCAACAACTTGTCCCAATAATCTGCTTTTGACATATTCTTCAAATCCACCACTAAACCTAACTGGTTGCATTGGGGCAAGTACTACCTTATTAGCCTCTTTAACTTCAACTTTTCTAACTTTAACTTTGTCCCCAATACCTGCTCTGGCATTTTGCCTCAATAAACCATCAATCCTTATAATTCCTTTTCCTTGGTCTTCCAAATAACCCCTATATACAATAGCGTATGCTTTACCCTTACCTTCTATTTCAATAACATCTCCTGGTTTTAAAACAAGTTCTTCCATTGTTAATGGATCGATTCTTGCTATACCTTTACCCACGTCCCCCTGATATGCTTCAGCAACAATTAATTCTTTTATAGCCATAATCTCCCTCCAAATTACTTTTAATTTACTATCTTATGTTGAGAATAATCATCAATGATGTTAATTTTTGATGACGTTATAATATACCGTTGAAGTTCTATATAAACCTTTGGTTTTGTGTACAGTTGATACACAATCAACAACATACATGGTAGCATCAAATGCAATATACTGACTTAACACCCTCCCAATTATATGCTAACCATGTGGAACCAATAATACCTTGAAAAGCCACAGTTTCTACATCTAACAATGAGTTTTGATTCAGTTACTAAAATATCCTGGATACCATTTTTTTTACAGTTATAACAAGTTGCTTCCTTTTCCAAGTACCAAATATCATACTTGGATTTTTTATTTTTTTCAAGTTCTAAGATATTTTCCTCTTCAACAGAGATTTTTCTTATTAGATAGTATCTTGTTGCCCCACAGTTAGAACATTTAACAAAGGCCTGGTTTGTATATATCTCTATAATTTGGTCTGCATACTTTTGGCAGTGGTAACATTTGGTCGGATAATTTAAAACCCATTTTTCAACGTTAGTCATAATACCTCCTCCCTTAACATAAGTTTATGTCAATTTTAAGTATTTAAAAATTTCTAAAAGTCATAAATACAACCATATTCCAAAAATAACAACGATAACTAAACTAAAAAAATAAAAAATAGAATTGTGGACTAGTTCGAAAAATAAAAAGTAATGTGTAGATTATTTTAGATTTAAATGGTTTATTATTGCATCTTTCATAACTTCAATGCTTGGTTTTTCATTTGTCCATATCTCAAATGCAATAGCCCCTTGGTAAATCAACATACCCAATCCATTTATTGTTTTTGCTCCAACTTTCTTTGCCTCTTTTAAAAGAACAGTTTCTAATGGATTGTAAATCAAATCCATAACAACCATATCATTATGCATTTCCTCCGCCTTCACAATCGGCTCAACATCAACATTTGGATACATACCTATTGGCGTAGCATTTATTATTATATCTATTTCATCCAAACTTGCATCCAGTCCTGAATATTTAACCTCTTCCTCAGTTTTATTCAATTTTTCCCTTACTTCCTCTGCAAGACTTTTTGCCTTTTCTATAGTTCTATTTGCAATTATTATGTTGTTGTTCTTTGCAAGTTCAAATGCAACTGCTCTTGCCGCCCCTCCTGCACCATAGATAATGATACTCTTATCCACTACTTTCCCAATCTCTTCCTCTAATGCCATTCTTGCTCCTAAACCATCAGTGTTATAGCCAATTGCTTTGTTATTCTCTATTTTTATAGTATTTACTGCTCCAATTAGCTTAGCATTTTCATCTATCTCATCCAAATACTCCATAATCTCAATTTTGTGGGGAATGGTGACGTTGAATCCAACAATACCCATCGCTTTTGCTCCATCAATAACATACCTTAAATTTTCTGGCAACACATCAAAAGCCAAATAAACATAGTTTAGATTTTTATCCCTAAATGCTGCATTATGCATTATTGGTGAAAAGGAATGCTCTACAGGATGCCCTAACAATCCAATAAGTTTTGTCTTTGCATTTATCATGAATATCCCCATTTTGCATTTTTAATCTTGATTTGGTAATTATTTGGAATTAAATAATTCCTTTAATCCATTCCAAATTAAAACTTATTTTCCATTAAATTTTTTAATTTAAATTTAATGATTTACTTTGTAAAAATAAATAATAGAAAAAAAAGGAAATTATTCTACGTCTCCCCTTTCTCTACATTTTTCTAATTTTTTAGGTTCATCCTCAATGTCCTCAAATCTATCCTTTAATTTTTCTAAGACCTTTGGGACTGTTGTGTATTCCATCATTCCTGATGGTAATCTGTGTGGTTGGAATGGTCCCATTCTTCTTATAATGTCTGCCATCACTAATGCCTTTTCTCTTGCTTTATCGAAACTCTTGTCTGCAAATAAGTCATTTGGACCAACTAACATACCATCTGCCAATTGGAACCCTAATGCCATAATTCTTGCAGGTCCATCGAATCTTGAAGGTGTTGCATCATCCTCACCAACAGGCATTAATGGCCCCCAATGGCTACCTCTCATCCATCCTGCAACAAAGTGTGGATCAGCAAATGGCTCTAATACCTCCCCAACTGCTGGGAATCCACTTTGTGCCCTTACAATTGCAACTGGGTCGTCTTTACCAACATACTCCCCTGCAATGTAATTCAATTTCTCAGTACTAACAACTGCCGCAATTTCATTATCCTTTCTTCTATAAACTCTCTTAATTGCATATTTTTCAACATCCCCAATCAATGCCAACAATGAGTAGGTTTCTTCTGGAGTGTTTAAGATAACTTTTTTGCTGTCCATAATGTCGTGGACTTCAAATGCAAATCCACCTGTCATTGAAGGATCGAATACCAAACCTGCTGTGTTAAATGGATCAGCAAACATCTTGTATAATGGGAAGTTAAATGCTGCAGGGTCTGTTTTGTCACAGCAGAATACAACTATTGGTTCACTTGGTCTTTCAACAAACTCCATTTCTGCACATCCTGGACCTAAACCCCTAACATTTCCAGAGAAACTTTCTGCAAGTAAATCTTGTCCAGCACCATATAATTTAAGTTCTTTTGCAACCTTAGTTGCTTCTTCAAATGCATTCCATGCCAATTTGTGAATTTCCTCATTATCTACTCCCATTCTGTGTGTCATAATTAAATCCACATCATCCCCACATCTTGTAACATAATAATCAATAATCAATTCATCAACAACTGCCTCTAAAACTCCTTCACATGCCTCTAATAAATCCTCTGGTGCTAATGTGTGTCCGCATAATCCACCAATATCTGCCTTAATTACGCTAACAGTTATTTTGTTGTTGTCCATAGTTTTCACCCCTTTATGTATAACTTAATTTTATTTTCTTAAATTTTATTAATTTCTATGTTTTATATTATATATCATGGGCATTTAAATAATCTATGCATCATATATAAAAATTTGTTGTTTAGTTTTGAGGTTATCATTAAATAGAGAATTAACAACTTCTGAAGTCATTGGAGGTAGTTTCATGAGTGTTTTAGATAAAATTGTAAAGGATACAAGAAAAAGAATAGAATCGGAAAGAAGAAGGAATATATTAAAGGAGTTAGATAATTTTATTAAATATTATGAACTTGATGAATATATTGAAGAATACGGCAAATTAAAATTATCAAAACGTATAAAAAAAGTAAAAGAAACAAGAAATCCAATAATCACAGAAATTAAACCTTCATCACCATCAAAAGGAAATATTAGAAAAATTAAAGAGGGGGATATTGAAAATATAGCAAGAGATATGGTTGAAGGTGGTTGTTGTGGAATCTCCATCTTAACTGAGCCAAAATACTTTAATGGAAGTTATAAAAATTTGATTATAGCAAGGAAATTTGAAGTTCCAATCCTCTTTAAGGACTTTGTTGTTGATTTTTATCAGATTGATATAGCAAAAACCATTGGGGCAAATATAGTTTTATTGATGGTTTCTGTTTTAGGGGAGGATATTGGAGAGTTTTTAGATTACGCCCATGAGAATGATTTGGAGTGTTTGGTTGAAACACACGATGAAGATGAAATTGATATTGCATTAGATAACAATGCAAAGATTGTTGGTATAAACAATAGGGATTTGAAAACACTAAACATTGATCTAAAAACCACAGAAAGATTGTCTCCACTAATACCAAACAATATAATAAAAATAAGCGAAAGTGGAGTTTATACAAGGGATGACTTAATGTATGTCTTAAAATACACAAACTGTGCTTTAATAGGCTCATCAATAATGGAAAGTGGATGTATAAAAGATAAAGTTGAAGAATTAACAAAAAAATAATATGGTGAAAAAATGAAGGATTTAAGACCAATAATTTGGGACGATGAAAATAACCAGTTAATCTTAATAGATCAAAGAAAACTCCCACATAAGTTGGAATACTTTACATGCAAAACTTATGAGGATGTTGCTTATACAATAAAAGACATGGTTGTTAGGGGTGCTCCAGCTATAGGGGTCTCTGCTGCCTATGGGATGGCTCTTGCTGAGATTCATGGGGCGGATATTGAGAAAGCATATAAAACCTTAAAAAACACAAGACCTACTGCTGTAAATTTATTTTGGGCACTAAATAGAATTATGGATGCATATGATAAAGGAAAATCAATCCTTGAAGAGGCGAAGAAAATACATGAGGAAGATATAGAAACATGCAGAAAAATTGGGGAGATTGGGGAAAAACTTATTGATGATGGAGATACAATTTTAACCCACTGCAATGCAGGAGCGTTAGCATGCTCTGCCTATGGAACTGCTTTGAGTGTTATAAGATTTGCATTTTACAACAACAAAAAAATCCAAGTTATAGCGGATGAAACAAGACCAAGATTGCAAGGGGCTAAACTCACTGCATTTGAGTTAAGTTATGAGGGCATTCCAGTTAAAGTTATTCCTGACAACATGGCTGGCTATTTAATGAGCAAGGGGATGATAGATAAGATTATTGTTGGGGCAGATAGGATTTTGAGTGATTACCATGTATTCAACAAAATAGGAACATACTCCCTTGCGGTTCTTGCTAAACATCACAACGTCCCATTCTATGTTGCAGCACCATATTCAACATTTGATTTTGAAAGTGGGGTTGAAGATGTTGTTGTTGAGGAGAGGGGGGAGGAAGAGGTCACATATATCGATGGAGTAAGGATTATTCCTGAGGGTGTTGGAGTTTACAACTATGCATTTGATTGCACCCCTCCTGAGTTGGTAACTGCCATTATAACTGAAAAAGACATTATCTATCCAAATGAATAGGTGAAAAAATGCTTAGGGAGTTAATAAATGAAATAAACCCAATTGTTGTTGAAAAAGCATCAAAGAGGTTTGGAGTTTCAAGGATATTGAAGAAATATGATGGACAGCCAGTTTATATAAAAGATGTTGATGGATATGAGGTTATAGGGAATCTCTGCAATAGGGAAGTATTGGCTAAATCTTTAGGGATAAAGAAAGAGGATTTAATGATGCACATTTTGAAGGCAATGGACAATGAGAAGGGAGGGAAATTGGTTGTTGATAATTCATTAAAAAACAAGTATGTTGAGGACGATTTGGAAAAATTAAAGGAATATCCAATCCCAACATACTATGAGAAAGATGGGGGGGCGTATATAACCTCTGGTGTTGTTATTGTTAAGGATGAGGATTTTGGCTATAATGCCTCAATCCATAGGATTTTAGTAAAAGAAGGGCATTTAGTTATTAGAATGGTAGAGCAGAGGCATCTCCACTACCTATACACAAAAAATATAGAAGAGAAGGATGAGATGGATGTAGCAATTGTTATAGGTGTGCATCCATCTGTCCTTTTAGCAAGTAGTACTTCCGCAGATATAACATTCAATGAGTTGAGGTTTGCATCTGCGTTGATGGGAGAACCTTTAAAGGTTATGGAATGTGATAACGGCCTATTAGTCCCAGAAGGAGAGTTCATCATTGAGGGGAAAATAACAAAAGAAATGGAGGATGAGGGACCTTTTGTAGATATAACTGGAACTTATGATATTGTTAGAAAGCAGCCAGTGATAAAAATAACCTCATTAAAAAGAAAAGAAAAACCTATCTTCCATGCTCTATTGCCGGGAGGGAGAGAGCATAAGTTGTTAATGGGGATGCCACAAGAGCCAAGGATTTTTAAGGGTGTGAGGAATGTTGTTCCAACTGTAAAGAATGTTGCTCTAACAGAAGGAGGCTGCTGCTGGCTTCATGCAGTTGTGCAAATTGAGAAAAAAACAGAAGGAGATGGGAAAAATGCAATTTTGGCAGCATTATCCTCCCACCCAAGTTTAAAGCATGTTGTTGTTGTGGATGAGGATATAGATATTTATGATATTAATGATGTTGAATTTGCAATTGCTACAAGGGTTCAGGGAGATGAGGATATAATTATCATTAGAGGGGCAAAAGGTTCATCATTAGACCCATCATCAAACTTAGAATATAGAACAACAACAAAAGTTGGCATAGATGCAACAATAAGTTTCAAAAAAGATAAAAATCACTTCATCAGAGCAAAAATTCCGGATGAATAAATTTATACAATTTTTTGGGATTTGAATCCATTAACTCTCTCCATAATCTTATATTTTATTTCATCCAATCCTTCTTTTTCCTTTAAAATAGCAGGAACTACAAATTCCCACTGATTCCATGGTGGTTTATAGCCCAAGGTTCCAAGGATTTTGTTTAAATGTTCATCCCACTGAGGTTTCTTTATTTTGTCCATCTTGTTTACAACCAATATTGGATTTAACTCCAACTCATTTAAAAAATCAAACATCTCTATATCTATTGGTATTTCCCCCCTCTTGTCCCATCTTTCAACGATCTCTATAAATGACCCTGCGTCTATTATTTGGATGGCAGTTGCAATCTCATCTCTTTTTCCTTCTATGTAGTGGACTATTTCATCCTTAATCTTTTCCTGCACTTTTTTATCAACCCCATGCATAAATCCAAAACCCGGCATGTCCACTAAGATGTAACTTCCCATATCGTATTCATTTATCTTCAAAGTTACTCCCGGCCTTTTTCCCATCCTCACATTTTTTCCCGTCATGTGTCTAACGAAGGTGGATTTTCCAACATTTGACCTTCCTGCAACAACAACCTTTGGTTTTTCTATTTTTTTCTTTTTAATGTTGGTGCTTTTAATTTTTTTATACCTCTCAAAAAAATCCGCCATAGTATCACCTTTAAATTGAAAATTAATGTAAAAAAAGATATATCCTTCAAAATAAAAATGCAAAAAATTATTTAGTATCTATCTTGGGGTGTTTTTACATCCTCAATAATCCTTCTACCTGCTGCAACTTCATCAATGCTATGGATTACCCCACTCATTGACTCTATAACTTCTCTTATTTCTTCATATTGTAAATCTGTTCCTTCTATGGTAATTTTGACGTTTTCTGTGGCTTTATCTATCTCATAAACGGTAATATTTACCCCATCCACTTCTTTTAAAGAACATAACCTAAGTGCTAAATCTGTTATTTTTGGTTCATGCGGTTTTAGAATATCTAAAACTATTCTCCTTATACCACTCAACGACATTCCTCCTTAATTTTTTATGTTTGTATATTTTATTTCTAATATTATAAAACTTTATTGTTTTTTAAACAAATTTCATCAAATATTTATATTCGTGGTGTAATATTTAAGATTACAAAATTAGGAGTGGTATAATGATACTTCATCCGAGACCATCACCAATTGCAGCGGCAATGTATCAACTTAGGGATGTTGGGGTTGATGCGATTATCCTGCATGGACCGGCAGGATGTTGTTTTAGGACTGCGAGGTTATTGGAGTTAGATGGTGTTAGAGTTTTCACGAGTGCAATGGATGAGAATGATTTTATTTTTGGAGGTATGGATAAGTTAAAGAGGACAATTGAAGAGGTTATAGAATATTTAAAGAAAAATAAAAATAATTTTATGATTGGTATAGTTGGAACATGTGCAAGTATGATTATTGGAGAAGATATTTGGAGTGTTGTTGATGAGTATGATGCAACATTAATTCCTGTTGAAGTTCATAGCGGATTAAACGACAACACTGCAGGGGCAATAAATGCCATGGAGAGTTGCCTAAGATTAGGTTTGATTGATGAAAAGGAATTTGAAAGGCAAAAATACATGCTTAAAAAAGCAACGGAAATAGAAAAAATGCGTGGAATGGCAAAGAGTAAATATATAAAACCAACCTATGAGGATGATGTAAAAGAAGTTATTGAGTTATTTAAAAACAATATAGACAAAGATCCAAAAGTTGCGTGTGTGTTAAATGCAAAAAAGGAAACTGCTTATTTATTTACACATCCTTTAATAAAAATAAATGAAATATTTAACTGCATAAATATTGGAAATTTAGATGAAAATGTTGGATTAAAAAAGATTAGAGAAGATGCAAAAAATATTTTAAGAGAATTTAAGGTTGATTATATAACAGGAGGTTTGGATGAGTATCCAGTAACTGGAGAAAAGGCAGTTGAGATATTAAAGGAGATAAAGCCAGATATTGTTGTTGTTTCTGGAGTTCCTCATGCACTGCCTATTGAAACTTTAAAGGAAGAGGTTAATTGTATAACCATTGGCATTAGCGATGGACCAAGATTATATCATCCAATTAAAGAGATTTATGATTATGCTATTATTGAATTAGATGCTCATGCGAAGGTTTTAGGAAAAAGAGAAGTTGTTAAATCAAGATTTGGAGAAATTTTGGAGTATGCACTAAAGTAAATAATAAGTGGTGAGATTATGGAAAAACCATGGGTTGAAAAATATAGACCAAAAACATTGGATGAAGTCGTTGGGCATGAAGAAATTGTAAAAAGGCTTAAAAAGTATGTAGAAAAAAAATCCATGCCGCATTTGTTATTTAGCGGTCCTCCGGGAGTTGGGAAGTGCTTAACTGGAGATACAAAAGTTATTGTAAATGGAGAGATTAGAGAAATTGGGGAAGTTGTTGAAGAAATAAGCAATGGAAAGTTTGGAACTACCTTAACTAACAACCTAAAAGTTTTAGGAATTGATGAATATGGAAAAATCAGGGAATTTAATGTTCAGTATGTCTATAAAGATAAAACAAACGCTTTAATAAAAATAAAAACTAAAATGGGTAGAGAGCTAAAGGTAACTACTTATCATCCTTTATTGGTAAATAATAAAAATGGAGAAATAAAATGGGAAAAAGCAGAGAATTTAAAGGTTGGAGATAAGTTAGCAACACCAAGATACATCTTATTTGAAGAGACCGATTACAATGAAGAGTTGGCAGAGTGGCTTGGTTATTTCATTGGAGATGGACATGCAGATAAGGAATCAAATAAGATAACCTTCACAAACAGTGATGAAAAACTTAGAAAGAGATTTGCTGAACTTACTAAAAAATTGTTTAAGGATGCAAAAATAAAAGAGAGAATACATAAGAATAGAACACCAGATATTTATGTTAATTCAAAGGAGGTAATAGCATTAATTGATAAGCTTGGCTTAAGGGGGAGTAAGGCAGATAAAGTTAGAATTCCAAAAGAAATAATAATGAGCATGGCATTAAAAGCATTTTTAAGAGCATATTTTGATTGTGATGGGGGTGTTGAGAAAAATTCAGTAGTTTTATCAACTGCAAGCAAAAGGATGGCTGAAGATTTAGCTTATGCATTGTCAAGGTTTGGAATAATTGCAAAATTAAGAGAAAAAATAAATAAAAACAATAACAAGACATATTACTATATTGTAATATCCAACTCTTCAAATTTAAAGGCATTTTTAGAAAGTATTGGATTTAGCCATGAAAGGAAACTTAAAAAGCTTTCAAATATTATAAAAGATGAAAATCCAAACTTGGATGTTATAACTATCGACAAAGAGAAAATAAAATACATTAGAGATAGATTAAAAGTTAAATTAACAAGGGATATTGAAAAAGATAATTGGAGTTATAATAAATGCAAAAAAATTGCTCAAGAACTTTTAAATGAAATATATTACGGATTAGAAGAGCTAAAAGAAATTGAAAAAACATTAGAAGAGAGTATATTAATTGATTGGAATGAAGTTGAAAAAAGAAGAAAAGAAATTGCAGAAAAAACTGGAATAAGAAGTGATAGGATTTTAGAATACATAAAAGGTAAAAGAAAACCAAGTTTAAAGAATTACATAAAAATTGCTAATGCTTTAGACAAATATGTTGAAAAAATCATTGATGCAATGAGAATATTTGCTAAGAAATATTCAAGTTATGCAGAGATAGGAAGAATACTCAATACATGGAATTCAAGTATAAGGATTTATTTAGAAAGCAATACACAAGAAATTGAAAAGCTTGAAGAAATTAGAAAGGTTGAGCTTAAACTTGTAAGAGATATTCTTAACGATGAAAAATTAATGGATAGTATTAGTTATGTATTATTCTTAGCATCTAACGAAATCTACTGGGATGAAATCGTTGAGATTGAACAATTAAATGGGGACTTTACAATCTATGACTTGCATATCCCAAAGTATCATAACTTCATTGGTGGGAATTTACCAACAATATTGCATAATACAACTGCCGCTTTGTGTTTAGCAAGAGATTTATTTGGAGAAAATTGGAGAGACAACTTCTTAGAGTTAAATGCCTCTGTTTCAAAAAATACTCCAATACTGGTTAAAATAGATGGAAAAATAAAAAGAACCACATTTGAAGAACTTGATAAGATATACTTTAACACCAATGATGAAAATGAGATGTATAAAAAAGTTGATAACTTAGAGGTTTTAACGGTTGATGAAAACTTCAAAGTTAGATGGAGAAAAGTTTCTACAGTAATTAGGCATAAAGTAGATAAAATCTTGAGAGTTAAGTTTGAAGGTGGATATATAGAACTAACAGGAAACCACTCCATTATGATGCTTGATGAAAATGGTTTAGTGTCAAAGAAAGCAAGTGATATAAAAGTTGGGGACTGTTTGTTAAGTTTTATAGCCAACACTGAAGGAGAAAAAGATAAATTGGATTTAAAAGAGTTTGAACCAAAGGATATAACTTCAAGAGTTAAAGTAATTAATGAGTTTGAGTTTGATGAAGATACTGCATGGATGCTTGGATTGTATGCTGCTGAGGGAGCCGTAGGATTTAGAGGAGAAACTTCCGGGCAAGTAATCTATACATTAGGCAGTCATGAGCATGATTTAATTAATAAATTAAATGATATTGTTGATAAAAAAGGATTTAGCAAATATGAAAACTTCACAGGTTCTGGATTTGATAGAGAAAGATTGTCTGCTAAGCAGATTAGAATATTGAATACTCAACTTGCAAAATTTGTTGAGAAAAACTTCTACAATGGAAATGGAAGGAGAGCAAAGAATAAAAGAATCCCAGATATTGTATATGAGTTAAAAGAAAATTTAAGAGTTGAATTCTTAAAAGGATTAGTTGATGGAGATGGCTATGGAGGTTGGGGAGGAGTTGTTAGAATATCATCAAAATCTGAGGATTTATTAATAGATACAGTATGGTTAGCAAGAATTTCTGGAATTGAAAGTTCAATATTTGAAAATGAGGCAAGATTGATTTGGAAAGGAAAAATGGGGTGGAGGAAGGGTAATTTATTGCCAAGTGAGCCAATAATCAAAATGATTAAAAAGTTAGATGGTAAAATAAATGGAAATTGGAGATATATATTAAGACACCAACTCTATGAAAATAAAAAGAGGGTCTCAAAGGACAAAATTAAACAGATTTTAGAAATGGTTGATGTTGAGAAATTATCTGATGGAGAAAGAAAGATTTATAATTTATTGAAAAAACTGTCTGAAACAGAGATTCATGCATTGATTGTTAAAGAGATTGAAGTTATTGACTACAATGACTTCGTCTATGATGTGTCAGTTCCAAATAATGAAATGTTCTTTGCAGGAAATGTGCCAATATTGTTACATAATTCAGATGAAAGAGGGATAGATGTTATTAGGACAAAAGTTAAGGATTTTGCAAGAACAAAACCGATTGGGGATGTTCCATTTAAAATAATATTCTTAGATGAGAGTGATGCTTTAACAAGTGATGCACAAAACGCATTGAGAAGGACAATGGAAAAGTATTCTGATATTTGTAGGTTTATCCTCTCTTGCAACTACCCAAGCAAAATCATCCCTCCAATCCAATCAAGATGTGCAATATTCAGATTCTCTCCATTGAAAAAAGAAGATGTTGTTAAGAAGTTGAAAGAAATTGCTGAAAAAGAAGGTTTAACTTTAACTCCTGAGGGACTTGAGGCAATTATTTATGTTTCAGAAGGAGATATGAGGAAGGCAATAAATGTCCTTCAAACAGCGGCAAGTGTCTCAAAGGAGATTGATGAGGAGGTTGTTTATAAGGTATCATCAAGAGCAAGACCAGAAGAGATTAAGAAGATGATTGAATTGGCGTTGGAAGGGAAGTTTATTGAAGCAAGAGAGTTGTTGTATAAGTTGATGGTTGATTGGGGAATGAGTGGAGAGGACGTGATATTGCAGATATTTAGGGAGATTCCAAGTTTAAACATAGATGAGAGGAAAAAAGTTGAGTTAGTTGAAGCGTTAGGGGAGTGTGATTACAGAATCGTGGAGGGGGCAAACGAAAGGATCCAATTGAGTGCGTTGCTGGCAAAGATGTGCAATATGGGTAAATAATTTAACTTTATACCTCTCTCGCTAAA
>NZ_AGJL01000018.1 GCF_000243455.1 Methanotorris formicicus Mc-S-70
GTTGAGGGAAATTACCTAACGTCTGAAAAGAGCAATATTGGGTTTGTTAGGTTTATAGCAATGGTATCAAACTGTATAGAATATTTAAGCCACAAATATGGATTATCATTCTATGAAGTGATTAAAGAGTGTAGTAAAGAACTAATAAAGAAAGGATTCTCGTAATCACACTGTCAGTTACTTGAGTCATTTTTTAATGTTGTAATCAAATTTCCAAATTCCTCAGTACTACTAATGACTTTTATATTGGCATTTGGGTCTTTTTGTTGAGGATCTCCACTACTAAACGAATATTGAATATGTCTCACACCAATATTAAATATCTTAGTTTTCATAGCGTCTCATCAATAAAAACAATACTCCAACTAAAGAAAGAGCAACCACTCCAAAAGGTACTGGTACTTTTGTTATTATTTTATTTCTACCATCTTTATTTGTATAAAAAACTTTAACTGTTATATTATTTATCCCATACCAACTTTCATCCCCAACTGGGGAGGTAGAGATACTAATTGAACCATCGCTCAAAATCTTCGTTGCATTTTCAGCATCAATGGTAAATGTGGTGACACTGGTTGAGGGACGGTCTCCACTTGTATACAACAATCCCACATAGATTTTATCCACCTTAACCTTTACCCCACTAGGGCCACCGGCAGTATTTGCATGATAATTAACATCAGTAGCATTAATCTCTACATCCATACTTTGGATTTCAATTTCACTCAAATTATATGGAAATGTAAAAGTTGTACTATATAGCCTCTTACCCCAATAACCTGATGTAATATAATTAACCCACTCTTCCCCAAAATTGATATTTAACAAAACTAAGAAACAAATAATTAGTAAAGTTGTCAAAATTTTCTTCATAATATCCCCTCACAATTTTTAATCGTTGTGAGAATTTTATTATATTTAGATTATAAAAATTTTTAAAAGAACGGTTAGTTTAAGATTTTAAGTTCAAAGAATACTTACGATTGTAGTTATTGTGAATATTGTTACATCACTCAACTGTTTTATACAACTTTATACAATTATGGTTTTTAATTTTTATGGTTTTGTTTTTGGACAATCCAAATCCTCAGAAAAAATTTTAATATCTATTATCGGTGTTTCATCAAAGGCATCCATTTCCTCAACGTACAACTTACTATCCCCAATTTTTAAAATTTTGACGTTGTAGATGCCAATCGGATTTGGTCTAACTGGTGACCTTGTAGAAAAAACCCCTCTTATTGGATTGTTTATATCGCCCTTTGGATGTACCCTTAATATTTTCCTTTTATCAGGAGTGTCACTTTTATCAAACCACACAAAAACCAAAATTCTCTTTCCTACACTTAAACCATCTAAACCTTCTTTAAAATCTTTAAATATTTCCAAAATTGTTTTATTATCCACTTGTCTAACTTTTCCAATTGGGAATAGTTTGAATTCCATAAAAAACACCTTCATTAAAAATTATTGCATTTTCCAAGAATGTTACCCTTCATATCTATTATTATGCAACTGAAGTTTATCTTCCATCTACTTGATAACCTCTCAACAACCCTCTCTGCTATTGCATTAAAGACATCATACAAAACATCTTTTTCCCTTAAAATTTTCATAATCTCTTCTGTTGTATTTGCGTATAGTATCTTTTTTAATACTTCTTTCTCATTAATAAATAAGGAAGAGTATGCAGTTAAAATTTCATTCCTCGCATCTGCAACCTTTGAATGAGTATCAAAAATTCCTGCAGAGAGTTTTATTATCTTCCCAGCATGACCAAATACAATTATATTTTTAACACCCTTCTCATCTGCCTTATCAAGCATATATCCCCAAAAATTTGAGACCTCAACTATTTGGTCATCCTCCGCATTTAGGAGTTTTTTTGCAAACTTTGTTCCGATATTTCCTGGGGTAAATATTAGTGTTTCATATCCATTTGCAAGTGCTACATCAATTTGGGGAACGAGGGATTCTCTATATGCCTCATTTGACATAGGCCTTACAATTCCAGTGGTTCCAAGTATTGAAATTCCTCCAATAATTCCTAACTTTGGATTTAGTGTTTTTTCTGCAAGTTCTTTTCCTTTAGGGGCAGAGATTTTAACAATAACGCCCTCATCTTCATCCAACAACCTCAATAAATTCTTTTTAATCATTTCTCTTGGTTTTGGATTTATTGCATATTCTCCCTTCTTTATTTGCAAACCATCCTTTGTAACTATTCCAATTCCTTCCCCACCAATAATTTTTATTTTTTTCTCTTTTATCAACTCCACATCAACGATTATCTCTATTCCATTTGTTATATCAATATCTTCTCCAGAATATTTTATTACTGTTGTTTTTACGACATTTTCCCCAATTTTTTCTATTTTTTCTATTGGTATAATTAGTATCTCTCCATTTGGATTTTCAATTTCAACATAATCTAACTTGATATTATTTTTTAGGAAATACAGTCCTGCATAAGCCCCAGCGGCTGCACAGGAGCCAGTTGTATAACCCAACTTTCCTTTTTTTCTAAAATCATAAATCATACTGCCCCTCATTAATTAGTTAATGGAAACCTTTGAAACCCCCCCCTCTTTTCTTACAGTTATTAGAGTATCTGCTATCTGCTCCAATTCTGGATGGTGAGTGATAAGTATCATCTGTGGTATTGTTCTAATACTCTTAAATATATCTACAAGTTTTTTCCTCCTTTCTTCATCAAGATAAACTGTTGGTTCATCCAATATTATGCACTCTATCCTACTTCCAATTAAAACCTTTGCTATCCCAAGCCTCAAAGCAAGAGCAACTGCTATCTGCTCCCCACCACTCAAATTACCAACATTTAAAGTCCCATTTGGAGAATGAACTTTTATATCAAAGTCGTGTGTTAACTCAATATGCGTGTAGGGCAAGTCAAATTCCTCAAATGCCTCATTTGTGTATTTTTGAATTAGTGGTTTATATTTTTCCCTTAGATATCTTTGGAATCCATCCCTTGAAAATACATCCCTAACTTTATCCAAATATTCGATGAATTTTAACAGCCTTTCCCTTTCTCTTTCTTTTTCTTTTAACTTATTTAAATAGTTATTTAATTCCTCCAACTGCTGATTTACATTTTCTATGTTTGTTTTACATTCTACAAGTTCTTTTTCTTTATCTCTTACACCATCTTCCAATTCCTTAAAATCATTTTTAATTTTATTGTGAATCTTTTCATCATAGTTTAAGTTTCTCAATTTGTTATTTAGTACCTCTATTCTTTCCAAAATTTCTGATTTTTCTTTTAATTTCTCATTTAATAAGTTTTCAACATGATTTTTTAATTCCCCCATGTCAACTTTGTATATATGTGATAGATTTTGCAAGATTGCAAGGGCATCTCTGTATTTTTCATAAACTACTTCTATCTCCTTTAATTTTCTTTCTAATGCCTTAAATTTGGTTTCTTTTTCTTTATACTCCCCAACATGCCCAAGTAATGCTAAGATTTTGTTTTCAATATCTTTCAAATCTTCTTTTAACTTTTTCCTCTCTTCAATTAACCTTATCAATTCTTTTATCTTATCAATTTCTGATTTTGTATTTTCTATGCTCGAGTTACAGGTATCTATGTCATAATCCCCTATTATACCCTCCAATCTATTCCTTTCTTCTATCAATTTGTTTTCATCAATATCCTTCAAATATTCATAGGCGGTTAAGTATTTTGTGTAGGTATTTTTTAAGTTGTTTAATTCATTTTTAACCTCTTCATACCTATCTTCTATGCTTTTCCCATCGATAACAAATTTTGATAGTTCCTCTTCAATGACTTTCTTTTCATTTTCTTTCTTTTTAATTTCATCCATTATTCCATTAAGTTGATTTATCTTTTCCTCCAATGTACCTAGTTTTTCTTTTAACTCCCTCCTATGACTTAACTTATTATTTAATTCTTCAATTTCTTTGCTACATTCCAATAATCTTTTGTTGAGATCTTTTAACCTTTCTTCTTCTTCTTTAAGATTTTTTGAATATTCCTCTTTTAACTCTTTTTTCTTTTTCTCATCAATCTCTGAACTACAAACAGGACATCTTCCCCTAACCTTCTCAATTTCACTTAGTGCCTTTTTTAATGCATTTATTTTACTTTTAACCTCTCCAATACTTTCTTGTATTTTGTTCTTTTCTTCGAGTAGTTCATCCATCTGTTTTTCCAAATTATTTATTTCTTTAACTTTTTTTTCTATTTCTTTAATGTTACTTCGACTAATTTCATCCAATAATTCATTTTTCTTTTTGTCCAGGTTTTTTAGATTATCTATAAGGTTGTTGTATTTTTCCTTCAATGTTGTATATGCAGCAGTCATTTTTTCTAAGTCGTTTTTTTCATCCTCAAGTTTTAGATATTTCTCATAGGATTTCTTATTTTCACTTATTATTTGCTTGTGTCTTTCCACCCCATCTAATTTTTCATTTATTTGTTTTAAATTCCTTATGGCCTCTTTAATTTCTTCAAATTTTTTAATTTTTTTATTTAGGGATTCTAATATTGAATTTAAATACTCCAAATCTTCTCCATATTTAAAATTGGAGATTTTAGTTTCTAATTTGTTTATTGTGTTTTTGATGTTCTCCTTTTGCCCAATGAGTTTGTTGTATTTGTCAACACTTCCCTTTAATTCGTTTAGGGATTTTTTTACATTTTCCAATTCTTCTTTTATTGATAGATATTGGTTGTATTTTTCTTTATTTTCTTCAATTGTCAAAGAAACATTTGAAATTGTTTGTAAATCATCTTCATATTTTTTTATTTCGTTTTCTATCCCTTTTAAATCAGATTCGTATTTCTCAAGTTTTGATGTGAATTTTATAAACTTCACTCTTATTTCATCCCAATCTTCCAATTCCTTTTTTTTATCTATTAACTTTTTATTGAGGTTATTGAATTCTTCCCCTAACTTCTCCAACTTAACCTTTAATCCTTCTAATTCCTCACTTTTTTCCATAATGTCTTTTTCAATTTTTTCTTTATTTTTTAACTCCCCCTCAATTAAACTCAATCTTCCCTCAAAGTTATTTATAACTTCCCTCATCGTTTCCCAAGATTTCTGATATTCACCAATACCTAAAAGTTTGGCAATAGTCCTTTCCCTCTCTGCTGGAGATGTATGAATAAGTTCTGCAATCTCTCCCTGTTTAATGTAAATTGAGTTTGTAAAGGTTTTCTCATCAATGCCTAATATATTTTTTATTTCCCTTGTTACTTCATTTGAACCCTTTGCAATGAGTTCATCATTGGCATATAACCTCTCATTTCCCCTCTCCCTAACAACCCTATATATTTTTCCACCAACCTCAAAGGTTAGTTCAACGGATAAGTTCTTTCTCCCCCTTGTAACTAAATCCTCATACCTAAGTCTTGGTCTAAATAAAGCATAATGTACAGCATCAAAAATAGATGATTTTCCACTTCCGTTATGTCCAACAATTACGCTAATACCTTCTTTGAATGTTATTCTGCTGTTAACATGACTTTTGAAGTTCTTCATTTTAATTTCCCTAATTATCATAATATTCCCCTCGCCACTTGCATGAAGTTTTTTTGCATTTTGATATAATAAATTTTTGAAAATTTCATATTATCTATGTTTATATTTTTAGTATTTTTTGATATTATGTCAATAAATAATAATATTTAAATAAAAGGTCGGATAATTTAGAACAAAATCATAAAAAGGTGGGGTGTTTGGATTTTTTAAACCTTTATTTGGTTTCGATAGCATCGATAACATTTGGCTATGTGTTGGCAGAGATACTAAATCAAACTAACTTAATAAAACTTATTGGAAAGAAAACTTCAAAGATAGCAAAAATTGGCATCCATCCTTCTCTATCAACAGTTCCTGCTTTATATTTGGTTAGTCCAAGATTGGCACATACAACTGCAAGTTCTCTACTAAAAAAAGGAGAAATTGACGAATTTGATTTATACATTGCCATCCTTGCATCAAACTTTTCTTTGAGGATAATGTATATTTATAGGTATTATTTACCTGTTTTATTGCCTCTTCTTGGTATTGTTGCATTATATTTTATTGGTTTGAGAATAATTTTTGATATATTCTTATTGTTCGTTGTCATGCTTATTGGGAAAAGAAGGTATAAACACGCAAATCAAAATAATGATTTAAATAATGAATTAAACATTAAATTTTCAAAAGAAGTTTTGAAGGGAGGATTTATTAACGGATTGAAGTTATCTCTCAAATTTATAAAGGTTTTTACGCCAATATTTTTAGTTGTTGTTTTTATGATGAAATTTGGGATTATGGATAAAATAACCAAAGTGCTCTCCCCAATTTTGAAGTTTATTGGATTGGATTCTCTTGGAATAACCTATGTCTCAACTGCAGTATTATCCCCAAGGGTTGCCTATGGGATTGCAAAGATTATGTTGGACTATCATTACTCTATAAATATAGTGTTGGGTTGTATGTTTATCGGAAACGGGCTTTTTGTTTTAACTTATGAGTGGTGGGTAAGAATTTTACCTTATTACGCTGGACTATATCCAAAGGATGTTGCTTTAAAACTTGTAGGCATTCAGGCATTCCTACCCTCTATGTATAGTATTTTTTTAGGTATTTTATTGCTTAAATTATCTTTTTAATAAATTTACAACCTCTTCAATGATTCTATCGGCAATGTTGGTTTTTGAGATTTTTGACAACCCTTCCCAAGATGGTGTTGCATTAACCTCTAAAACCTTCAAACCTTTTCTACCCTCAATCAAATCCACTCCTGCATAAACCAATCCCAAAGCATCCTTTGCCTTTATAGCAAGTTCTTCAATTTCTTCATTGATTTCACATTCCTCCGGTTTTGCATTTTGATGTATATTGGTTATCCAGTTATCTGAAACCCTATACATTGCAGATACAACCTCATCCCCAACAACAAATGCCCTAATATCCCTATAAACATTGTTTGGATTTTTCACAAATTCCTGGATATAAAAAGATCCATATTTTTTCTTGAATTCTGTCAGTTTGTTTAGTTTAGATATTAAGGAGCCACCATTTATTCTTATAATCCCCCTCCCCTGATTTCCAAAAAGTGGCTTTATAACACAATCCTCAAAGGTATTAACCCACTCCAATGCCTCATCTATACTTTCAGTTACAACAGTTTTCGGTTGAGGGATGTTTTTTAAATCCATCAAAAAAGAGCATCTATACTTATTCCCAGCATTTTCTATTCCATCTAATGGATTTATCAATGGGATGTAATGTTCCAGATGCTTCAAAAAATCAAATCTATGAAACATCTCTACTTCATCCCCAATATTCCTAACAAATGCACAATCCAAATCCAGTAGATTTTTGTTATTACACTTCAACCTAAAATCTATATTTATGCCAGATATTATATTGGATGGCTTTATTATTTCAGGTTTTATGCCATTTTTTTCCATAGATTTTTTTAATTCGTTTACAACCCAATCTTTTTCCTCAGATATTATGCCCATCTTCATAATTTCCCTTCGTTTAATTTTATGACTGATAGTGTGATTTAACACTATTATAATTAAAACCAAAAAATAGAAATAGATAGCACTTAAATAACTCGTTAAAAAACGGTGCATCTTTTATGCTAACCACATTCAATAATATACTCACTAATTCTATAAATAGTTTAGGATTTAACTGTTCAGAGGGGTTATCCAAGTTCGCATAGGTTAGAACGCTAACGCTGATAAAAACCATCAAAGCATTTTCAGAGCATATCTCTGGAATTCACAGAAAAACTATCGTTAAAAACCTACAAAAACTATCAGAAAATGAGTTTTGTTTATATGTTCAACTATCTAACCTTCCGATATTTTGGATGACAATAGATTTAAATATACTACAATAATCGATTCAACACTACTAAGGAGATGGGGTGAAAAGGTTTATGGTTGCAATATTCGATATAACTACATCGAAAGACATAGCAAACTATAGTTGTTTGCGAATTTTACTAATTATTTATACTCTAAATTTTTAAATGGTTATATTTGTCTTAAATTTTAAAATAAGTTGTAAATCTTACTAAATTTATTGAAGTATTTTCTAATATTTAACGCAAACAACTATATACCAAGAACAAATAAACACCTGTATTTATCACGAAAAATTATGTGAAATACTTTGTATTTCACTACTCGCTTACTTTGTAAGCGAAAGGGATATATCCCATTTATACTACAATAAAACCACTTAGCAAAAAATCAACAGATATATTTATCGAAATTATTAGATTTCTATTTCACATAGATATCGAGACGGTCGTAGGAGACACTTTTGTAACGACAAAGAAAATTATGAAGGAATCTAAAGAATTGGGAATGGAATATATTGGTAAACTTAGAAGGCAGAGGATATTATAAGCGAGTATATGAAGAGACCGAAGATAGAAGAAAAATATCGAAGAGATAATCGATTTTAGAAATCGAAGGAAACTATCTAACGTCTGAAAAGAGCGATATTGGATTTGTTAGATTTATGGCGATAGTATCAAACTGCATAGAATATTTGATACAAATATGGACTATCGTTTTATGAAATGGTTAAAGAGTGTAGTAAAGAACTAATAAAGAGGGGAATATTGTAATCACACTGTCAGTTATGAAAGGGTTGTTGTTTAAATAATATATAGTTGTCGTTAAATATGTATAAATTAAAAATTTGGAAGGTTTTATAATTTTTTACATTAAAAATGCATAAACAAAATTTTAAAATTTTGATAATAGGTTGAAAACATGAGGAAGATTTTAAGTATTTTTTCAGTTCCGAATCTATGTGATGCAGGAGCGAGGGTTTTGAAGGGGATAAAACCAGTAAATCCCATGCAAAAAATGATTGTTGGGGAAACAGTAACTGTAAAAACATCCCCCAACGACTGGGGAACTGTTGTTAAGGCAATAAAATATGCGAGAAATAAAATAATAGTTGTTGATGCAAATGGAGGAGATATTGCTGTTTGGGGAGGTTTAGCATCAACAAATGCAAAATTAAAAGGAGTTTTAGGTGTTGTTGTTGATGGTGGGATAAGAGATATCGAAGACATAAACACCTTAAAATTCCCTGCATTTGCAAGGTATGTTGTCCCAAATGCTGGGAAACCTTTGGATGAAGGGGAAATAAATGTCCCAATAACCTGCGGTGGAGAGGTAATAAATCCAAAGGATATTGTTGTTGGAGATTGTAATGGCGTTGCAGTTATAAAAAGAGAGGAGTTAAATGAAGTCATTGAGAACGTAAAAGCAATAAAAGAAAAGGAAACAAACATAAAAAACAAAATCTTGAGGGGAATGGACATAGGGGATATCTTAGGATTGAAATAATACTTGGGGGAGAGTATGAAAAATACATTGATATTGATTTTTGATATTTTATTGATGTTTTTAATCCTGTTTTTCTCTCCAATAGATAGTCTGCAGATAAAAGAGGGATTATCTATTTTAATTTTTATCTCAATACTTTGGCTAACTGAGGCATTGCCTTTGCCAGTATCTGCCTTATTTGTTCCAATTCTTGCTGTTCTTTTTGGAATTTTAGATGTTAAGGAGGCATTTAAATCTTTTGCACATCCAATAATATTTTTGTTTTTAGGAGGATTTGCACTTGCATCTGCATTGAGAAAGTATGAACTTGACAAATACATAGCATATAAAATTGTTGGATTTTCAAAAGGAAACTTTAAAGTTGCGAGTTTTTTAATAATGCTAACCACAGCGTTCTTATCAATGTGGATGAGTAATACATCAGCAACAGTTATTATGCTCCCCCTTGCTATTGGATTACTTGGATATGTTGATAAAGATAAAAACAATACCTATCCTTTTTTGCTTTTGGGAATAGCATATTCTGCAAGTATTGGTGGAATTGGGAGCATAATAGGAAGTCCACCAAATGCAATAACAGCGAGTCTTTTAAACATGGGTTTCTTTGATTGGTTTAAGATTGGTTTTCCAATTGCATTAATACTTCTACCTATAGTTTATGCTGTTCTATACCTATATTTTAAACCACAAAATCAAAACATAAAACTTGAAAGTAACTTTAAAATTGAGAATAGAAAATGTGTATTGGTTGGGATTGTGTTTTTGTTTGTTGTGTTGTTGTGGATGATGAGTGAGGAATTATCTGCCTTGTTTGGGGTTGAGAAATATTTTGATAGTATAGTTGCAGTTTTTGGAGTAATTCTTTTATTTTCCCTTGGGTTGATAAATTGGGATGACTTAAATAAATCAGTTGATTGGGGGGTTTTATTGCTATTCGGAGGTGCGTTATCTTTAAGTTATATCTTATCAACAACAGGAACAAGTGAATTCATCTCCTACTTTGTCATAGATGCATTAAATGGCATTCCAACGTATCTTTACATATTTGGCTTGGTCTTATTCTCCATACTAATAACCAATATAATGAGCAATACTGGGGTTGCAAGTGTTCTAATCCCAATCTTAATTACAACTGCACTACAACTAAACTTAAAGCCAGAAGTTATTGCTTTGCCTATTGGGATTTCTGTTTCATGTGCGTTCATACTTCCTGTTGCAACGCCACCAAATGCACTGGTTTTTGGAAGCGGATATATAAAAGAAAAAGATATGATAAGAGCGGGCTTTATTTTAAGTTTAATCTCCGCTATAGTGGTATCGTTAATGTTTACATTCTAAGGTGATAAAATGAAACCCTATGTTATTTCAAATGTTGGAATAACTTTAGATGGAAAATTGGCAACAATAGATAATGATTCAAGGATTTCTGGAGAGGAGGACTTAAAGAGAGTCCATAAGATTAGGAAGGAAGTTGATGGCATAATGGTGGGTATTGGAACAGTCTTAAAAGACAATCCAAGATTAACAGTCCATAAAATAGAGGCAAGGAAGGAAGATAATCCAGTGAGAATTGTTGTTGATAGCAAGTTAAGGATTCCTTTAAACGCGAGGATTTTAAACAAAGATGCAAAAACAATAGTTGCCACGACAAAGGAGGTTGATAAAGAAAAAGAAGAAAAAATAAAAAAATTAACTGAGATAGGGGTTGAAGTAATAAAAGTTGGGAAATATAAAGTTGATTTAAAGGAACTTATGGAAGAACTCTACAAAAGAGGGATAAAAAAGATACTTTTAGAGGGAGGTGGGACTCTAAACTGGGGTATGTTTAAGGAGAATCTTGTCGATGAGGTTAGGGTTTTCATTGCTCCAAAGATATTTGGTGGGAAGGATGCTCCTACTTATGTTGATGGAGAGGGTTTTAGGACTGTTGAAGAGTGTGTCAAATTGGAATTGAAAAATTTTTATAGGTTGGACGATGGACTTGTTTTGGAATTTAAAGTGAAAAAATAAAAAAATCAATTAATTTGATAGTATGTTGAAAGTTTAGTTGGAATACCCAATATTAACACAAATCTTTAAAATTTTAGGATGTATCAATTTCCTCAACGAAAAGTATATATATGAGTATCCCATTTATTAAGTGAATGTGCGGAGGTGGCCCAGCCTGGTACGGCGCGGGACTGCTAATCCCGTTGGGCTTCGCCCAACCCGGGTTCAAATCCCGGCCTCCGCGTTATATATTTGACTATATATATTATTTTTTGTAAATTTAGGTTTTGTATGTAGGATTATTATATGTCATAAATTTATATATTCGAATATAGTGGTAACATGAAACTAAACATTATGCATATTAAAATAGATCATCCATTTTTTATTGTGTTTATTGGACATTTGATTCTGTTTTTGTTTGCCATTCTTTATATAATAATATTTAATCCACCTTACGATATTCAAAACCTTGCAAAAGTTATATTGGTTGTTTTGGGTTATCTAACTGCATTTTATCTGGGAACAAGATGCAATTTAAAAATAGAAAAGGTTCTGATGTTGGTATTGTTTTTTCTGTTCATTTTAATAACCTATGGCTCTTATGCAACAACTAACAACATGTTCCTTTCTTTTCTATATGCAATTTTTGTTATTGGTATTTTGGAGGGGTATTTAAGATACAAAGATAAAATCAATTTTAATAATTTATTTTTATTTATTGGAATATCGTCATTTTTACTGCTAATTTTTATTAAAAAGGGAATTCCACTGTTTAATTATAATATAAGGATGAGTATCGTTTCAGATCCACTGAGGTTAATATCCTCTGGGGCTTTAACTTATGCAGGAATTGGGAAGTATTTTTTAATAGCGTTTGCGATTTTGGTTCTTTTGGGTTATAAAGTACATGTTCTTATTCTATGCGTATCTTATTTAATATATAAGTATAGAAAAAAATTTTTAAATATAAGACAAATGGTAACTTTTGGAATCTTGCTAATTTTGTTTATTGGCATTATGGGAAAGATTATTTTGGTATCTTCAAATCAGGCATGGAAATTGAACTTTATGGAGTTTATTCTTTATAGGGCATATTTTGATGTTATGGTTTTGGAGAAGATTGTGAATTATCCAGAGATGATGCTTGGAAAAATAACCTTTGTTCCAAACGGAGAGAGATTGATTGGAGAGTTGTTGTTTAACTACACTCACAATATAACATCAACAATGTTCGGCCCACTATATTTTGATTTTGGTATTTTTGGAATGGTGTTTGCTTTTATATTGGGGGTGATTAGCAAATTAATATATGAGAAAGGGGATGATAAAATCTATAGCATCTATGCTGGAGTACTGTTGGCAATGTGTGAGGTTGGTATTAATTATGGGTTTTTGATTGTTCTATTAGCATTGTTTTATGTTTCGGGGCGATTAAAAGAAAACTATGGTTGTTTGCGTTGAATATTGAAATGTTAAAACTAAATTTAACTTTAGGAGGACGTCAAAATGGAAGTTAAGAAATTGCCCGAAATAAAGAGGTATCTTGTTCTTATCGTTGATATGGATGATGATGTTGGAAGAAAAGCAAATATTGCCACCCCAATCTTGGGTAGGGAGGATAATATAAAGGCGGCTATAAAGTTAGGCCTTAGTGATCCTGGAGATAGTGATATAAATGCAATTTTGGGGGGGGTTAAGTTATACGACGAATTGAAGAATAAGGGAAAGAATGTTGAAATTGCAACAATTTCCGGAGATAAGGATGTTGAATCTGAAAAATGTGCCTTAAGAATAAAAGAACAGTTAGATTTTTTGATGTATTTGTATGAACCTAATTTTATATATTTAGTGTCTGATGGAAAAGAAGATGAGATGGTATTAAAATATTTGGATTCAAGGGATGTTTTCGTTTGGAAAAAAAGGATTGTTATTAAACAAAATGAATCTCTTGAATCAATTTATTATTTAATACACGAATTCATAAAAAAGACGATGTCTGATTATATTCCATTAATATTCACTTCGGCAGGATTTGCAATGATTTTGTATGCGATATTTTCTGAATTAGGTTGGAGGATAATAGTTGGCTTAATTGGTTTATATATCCTATCTGAAGGTGTTGGTGTAAGGAAATTATTTATAGAAAAAATAAAAAAGGGTGGAGAAGGGATAGAGTTAGGGAAAATCTCTCCAATGGGGACAGTTATCGCTTTACTTATATTGGTTGTTGGTGCATTGTACGCCTATGGTGTATCAAAAAGTGACAATCCGGTAATATTCGCAGGAAACTTTTTATACCACATCTCAAATCCTTTAACACTATCCCTATTTGTATTCATGTTGGGACATTTCATTGATAAAATCATACATTCAAAAGAACCCATATTGAATATACTAAAAAAATACTTCTTCTATACAATATGTCTGTTTATGGCAAGGGAGTTGCTAATAACTTCATCTGAATTTTTGAGGGGAAGTGAAAGTTTTACAATGTTGATGATTCATGCAGTTGTCTACACCTCAATTATAATAATCCTATCAACAATACTATTCACAAAGTCAAGTACACAAGTGGATACAATGTAATCTCATATATTAAAAATTATGGATGATATTATGTTGAGAGTTGTTGGTTATGATGGAGTTGTTAAAGAAATTACATTGGATGATATAAATGAAAAATACACTTTAATATGGATTGATTGTTATGATCCAACTAACGAAGAATTAACAAAACTTTCTAAAAAAATAGAGGTAGATGTGAATGAATTAAGTATTGGGCTTGATGAGCAAGAAGTTCCAAGAGTTGAGGAGGAGGATGAATACTACCTAATAATTTACAAAGCCCCACTTTTTGAAGAGGATATTACAACAACATCCTTTGGTATTTTTATAAAGGACAATATAATATTAACAATACACTCAGATAAGATAAAGGCAATTGGGAGGTTATACAACCTATTAAAAACAAAAAGTCCAAAGATACTGTTTGAGAGAGGAATCGGATTTTTTTTGTATAACTTACTTAACCAAATTACGAGGAGTTATTCGAGGATTCTTTTGAATTTAGAAGATGAATTGGATGTTTTGGAGGATAGGTTGTTAATAGAGTATAACAAGCAAATAACTGAAGAAATCTTGCAGTTGAGGAAGATGCTCGTTTACTTCCACAAGGCATTGATATCAAATAAGGAAGTACTATCAGTCTTAAAAAGAAAGTATCTGCCAATTACCACACAAGAGGACAGAGCAAACTTTGAGGATTTATACTACGATACCTTGCAGTTGATTGATATGGAAACCACATATAGAGAATTGCTTGTCTCTATGATGGACATGTGTCTTTCATTGGAAAATATAAGGATGAACCAAATAATGAAGATTTTGACAATGGTTACAACGCTCTTTGCAGTCCCAATGTGGATTACTGGAATTTTTGGGATGAACTTTAAGTATATGCCATTGGTTGATAGTCCCAATGGATTTTGGATTGTGATGGGGATATCATTACTTGTCCTGTTTGTCCTTGCGTATGTGTTTGGTAGGGAAAAATGGTTCAAGTTGTGGTAACTTGTTAATTTATATTTTTACTATTAAAACTTCCCAAGGTGGTAGATATGATCATCTGGCCAAATTACATAGACAAAAATAAAAGCAGGAAAGAAGGTAGAAAAGTTCCAAAAGATATCGCCATAGAAAATCCAAAATTAAAGGATATAGAAATGGCTTTGAAAAAGATGGGATACAATGCGAAGGTTTATAGGGATAAATGCCATCCAAAAGAACATTGGAAAGTTTGTGGTTATATAGAAGTAGATGTGGAAACTTCAAAACTTCAGTTTTTAAAGAAACTATGTGAGGTTATGAAAAATTAATTAATTTTGACAAACTCCATGCCTTTTTTACTAACAATAATATTTCCCTTCCATTCTTCTTTTGTTTCTGGATAATCTCTCCTATAATGTGCCCCCCTACTTTCTTTTCTCATTAATGCACATCTTGCAACAATCTCCCCAACAGTTAGCATATTTTTTAATTCAAAGTATTTCTGAACTTCAATATCTCCATTTATAGCAATTTTTTGGTTTTTTAGTTCATCTATTTTTTTGATTGCTGTTTTTAATCCATTCTCATCCCTTATAATTGAGACACAATCCCACATGATATTTCTTAGATTGTCGATTAATTCATAAACATTCTCGCCATTTCTATTTTCTCTTTGTATTTCATTTTGTATTTTTTCAATATCTTCCTTAACCTTATCCATAACATCTGCAAAATTGCATAGTTTTTCAGCAAATTTTCTCGCTGATTTTCCAGCAATTGCTCCAAAAACCTGAGTATCTGCTAATGCGTTCCCTCCTAATCTATTTGCCCCATGAATTCCTCCTGCAACTTCCCCACATGCAAATAAACCAACCATATTAGTTTCACATTTTTCATTTATTCTAACTCCTCCCATAAAGTGATGGGCAGTTGGAGCAACTATCATTGGCTCCTTCCTTATATCAACACCAACATCCAAAAATTGTCTTAACATTGTTTCCAATCTCTCCTCAATAATCCCATCATCTAAATGAGAGACATCCAAATAAACTCCGCCATTTACTCCTCTACCCTCTTGTATCTCCGTATATATTGCCCTTGCTACAACATCCCTTGTAGAGAGTTCCATCCTTTCCTTATCATACCTTGCCATGAATCTTTCCTTATTTT
Organism: Methanotorris formicicus Mc-S-70; assembly: GCF_000243455.1. Taxonomy (NCBI): domain Archaea; kingdom Methanobacteriati; phylum Methanobacteriota; class Methanococci; order Methanococcales; family Methanocaldococcaceae; genus Methanotorris; species Methanotorris formicicus. Next base: position 16,079 of record NZ_AGJL01000018.1, read on the forward strand.
TGTTATATAGTATCCCCCCTTCTCCCCTAACTGCCTCGGTGACTAAAATACCACTCCCAACCATTCCAGTTGGATGGAATTGAACCATCTCCATATCAACTAACTCAACCCCTTCATTATATGATATTGCAAAACCATCTCCTGTTTTTTGGATTGGGTTTGAGGTTATTGGATATAATTGCCCTGCCCCTCCAGTTGCTAATATAGTTGCCTTTGCATAGATTGGGAAAATCTCTCCACTCTTCAAATCTAAAAATATTGCCCCATAGCACCTATTATCCTTCACTATTAACTTTATTGCCATAACCTCTTCTAAAATCTTTATTTTCTCCAATTTACATATATACTCCATGAGTCCACTCATTATTTCATGTCCAGTTCTATCTCCGCTATAGCATGTTCTATTAAAACTCTGCCCACCAAATGGTCTTTGGGCAATAGTCCCACCCTCATTTCTATCAAAAATACATCCAAACTTCTCCAAATTTTTAAGTTCTTTTGGAGCATTTCTTATAAGAATTTCCACGAGTTTTGGGTTATTTATAAATCCTCCTCCTTTCATGGTGTCATAAAAATGCTTCTCAAAACTATCATCTGGATTGAAAACAGCATTATAACCTCCTTCAGCCATAACTGTGCATCCACTTTTCCCAAAGAGACCTTTAACTGCTATAATAACATTTTTATTTCTACATTCAATCGCCGCTCTACCTGCTCCTCCTCCACCACCGATGATTAAGACATCAGTTTGCATTCTATCACCAAATTATTTAATTATTTATTTAAATATTTTAATATTATTATTTACAAAATTTTCAAAGTCCATTTCATCAGTATATTCTTCTATTTTTTCAATAGATTCCATAATATCTTTTAAATACAATTTATAATCCCTCGACATATTCTACCTCATCTAAGATATATTTTTTTTAGTTCTTTTCTTATATCATCCCTAATAACCAAATCAACTTTTTCTAAATAAATCCTCTAAAAAGAATTTCAAACCCTATGGTTATCAAAATAATTCAACCAATATATCAACATCTGAGGGCATCTTTTTGATCATCTCTAACATAAGAACCAAATAAACCACCTTCTTTTAACTCCGGAGGATTTAATTTTATCTTTATTTTTTATCAATAATTTTAAAATTTCATTTTTATTCATAAAAACCACCAAAATAAAAAATAATATAACTCAACAACAAGAATTCAAAACAATAAAAACTTCTCTTTTATTTTATTTATATTTTATTTAATATATTCCTTCGTTATTATCAACCTATCTGTGCATGTAAAGCATGGGTCGCAACTTGCTATGATTAATTCTACATCAGTTACATGATAACCCTTTAAAATCTCCTCCATCGCTGCCAAATTTGTTGCTGTTGGCGTTCTAACCTTTGAATGCATTACTCTGCCTTCACTATCTAAACCATAGGAATGATACACTTGCCCTCTCTGTGCTTCGTTATAGCAATCTATTGGTTTAAATGCATGCAACTCATAATCTCCATTGTAAATTTTTTCTGGTAGTTGAGGGAGGGCTTTTAATGCCTGCCTCAATATCTTAATACTCTCAAAACATTCATAAAACCTCACTGCAATCCTTGACAAAACATCCCCATCATCAAATAAAACTTCCTCAAACTCAAATGGATCATACTCCTCAACATATCCCATTTTTCTCATATCACTTTTTATTCCACTTCCCCTTGCTGTGGGTCCAACTGCATGGTATTTTGCTGCAGTTTTTCTATCCAAAACACCAATATTCTTCATCCTTAAAACGAGCATTGGGTCATTTAACGTCCTCTCTATAAATTTTTTTAATTTTTCTTCAAATCTTTCCAACCTCTCCAAAATTGTCGGGATTTGGCTATCTTTTATGTTACATCTCGGTCTTATTCCCCCAATAATTGGGCATGAATAATGCACCCTACTTCCACTTATATCAAAGAGTGTCTGCATTATTGGTTCTCTAAGCATAAATGCCCTCATTGACATTGTTTCATGTCCAAGAACTTCAAAGGCATGCCCAAACAATATCGTATGGGAATGCAATCTCTCTAACTCCTCAATAATAACTCTGATGTAATTTGCCCTCTCTGGAACCTCTATGTTGCATCCTCTTTCAACAACCCTAACTGAATTCCATACGTGTATATGGGAACAAATCCCGCAGATTTTCTCAGTTAGGATGTTTGCCTTCTCAACTGGAAGACCTTCCATTAATCTCTCTATACCCCTATGGTTAACTCCTATTGTTAATTCAGCATCTTTAATAACTTCATCTTCAATAAAAAGCCTCAATCTATGGGGTTCGAGCATTGTTGGATGAACAGGACCTATTGCTATCTCTCCTTCATACATGATATCCCAATTAAATTTTATAATGATTAATAATGATAATTTAGTATTAATATAATATTTTAATATATATTTTTTTGCATTAACGTTTGTTTTAAAATTTCATTACGGTTTAGTAATAATTTTCTCATCTTTTTTATTACTTCAGAAGAGTTTAAATCCATTTTTTGAATTTTTAAAAATTCATTATCAATATTTCCCTTCTTAATTCTTTTTGTTGAGTAATACTTTCCCAGACTTATCAACGTTCTTTTAAATTCTTCCCTTTCAACTTCCCTATTTTTTATAATCTCTTCTTTTATGGCATTTAAATGCACATCCCTATATGGGATGCCTACTGTTGATAGTGCTATAACCCTCTCATCTATTTCAGAAATCCTACCAACTTCAAAAGATGGGTTTTTGTATGCAATTGTTGCTCCTCTTTTTCTTCCAACACTCGGACCTTCTGAAATAACAAATCCTGCCTCAACTAATCCGCTCCTAAATGGAATTGAAGAAGAGTAGGATATCAAAACCCCATTATTATTCATTTTTTTATAAATCTCCTTTAAAAAATCGACAGTATATAAAATTGGGTCTCTTTGTGGGGAAAATGCATCGTGAAAAACAATATCGTACTTTTTGTCCAATCTCTTTATAACCTTTCTTGCATCTTCATTAAATACCCTAATTTTTAAATTTTTGGTTTCTTCTCCCATAAAAAAGTTTTTTATTGAATTTTTAATAATTTCATGCTCTTTAAATGGGATATTTAGGCAGAGTGATAAAAATAAAACCTCTCTGCACAATTCAACCATATCTATCTCTGCATCTTTGTTAAAATGTAGTGCGGCAACTGCATTGTATCCAAACCCACTACATAAATCCAAAACCTTTGGATTTTTTCTACTTTTTATGTTGGATGGGATTGCAAATTTCTCAACTGCCTCTTTTAATGCTCCTATTTTTGAATGCATTAACTCCTCTTCATCCTCTGCCTTTAAAGTGTATGTTCCATCCCCTGTTTTAACTAACAAATTTTTATCTATTAGTTCCCTTACCAATTTTTTCCCAAATTCATTAAAATCTTCCTCAAAGAAGTTATTGTTTATTGCTAAGTTCATATATTTTTTTATAATCCCTATGGCTTTTTTATTTGGTAGCATATTTTCCCATTTGACTTTAAATTGAGTTCATTTTTTAAAGTAAGTTTATTCATGAGCACAACCAATCAAATCCTTTAATTTTACATTTTTCTCTTTTAAGAACATTTCCATCTCTTCACATATTTTTCTGAATATGTCATAACCTCTATAGTAGACACCAGTTCCCACTTGAACTGCACATGCCCCCGCCATTATAAATTCCAATGCATCCCTTCCAGTGGTTATACCGCCAACTCCAATTATTGGGACGTCAACAGTTTCATATAAATCATAGACAATCTTTATTGCTATTGGTTTTATTGTTTTTCCCGACATTCCACCAAATTTATTGCTTAGTATTGGTTTTCCTACCTCAATATCAATAACCATTCCTGGACCTAAGGTATTTATTGCCGTTATTCCATCGACTCCTGCATCTACAACTGCCTTTGCTATTTCTTTAATATCTGTTACGTTTGGTGTTAATTTTGCAAATACTGGGATTTTTACAGCGTCCTTTACACTTGCAACAACCTTGTAAGATAAATTCGGATCCTGTCCAATAGTCGCTCCATAACCACCTCCTGCATGAGGGCAGGATATATTTAATTCAATCATATCAACATAATTTTCAATCCTCTCTGCTACAATGGCAAATTCTTTCTCATCTTTTCCATAAATTGAACCTATGATTTTTACATTCATTCTTTTTAGATCATCCCTAACTTTTTCAATCTCTTCAATATATTCCTCAACTCCAGGATTTGGTAATCCCATAGCGTTTAAAAATCCTCCTTCCACTTCAACAATTGTTGGATTTTTGTGACCTTCTTTTTTTTCCAAACCAACGGATTTTGTACATACTGCTCCAGCACCATTTTTTGCCATTCTTTTTAAAGCACTTCCTGTTTCCCCCATAACTCCAGCAGCCAAAAATACTGGATTTTTAAAATTTATACCACAGATTACAGTATTTAACATAAAATCACCGCGTGTCTATAGTTATAATGAAATTTTAAAAAAATGACAAATTAATAGATAAAATATACCTTTATTTTATTTGTGATTATAGTCATTTATTGCTGTTAACACAATAAAAATCTCTGTCTATTTAAAATTTACTGATAACAAATTTATAGAGCATAAATTTTTAAAAGAGGGAAATTTAGCAGATTCTACAAAAAGTATAAAAAAGGATGTTTAGGTATTATGTTCCTTCTTTCCAATCCTCTAAGTATTTTCTCTGCTCTTCTGTTAATTCGTCTATGTCAACACCCATGGATTTTAATTTTAATGATGCTATTCTTAAATCTTGCTCGTATGGGATATTATAAACCTTATTTTCCAATTTTTCATGGTTGTCCAGTATATACTTAGCCCCTAACGCCTGATTTGCAAAACTCATATCCATGACTTCACAAGGATGTCCATCAGCACATGCTAAATTAACCAATCTTCCCTCTCCAAGTAAGTAGAGTTTTTTGTCTCCTAAGTTATATTCTTCAATGTTGTTCCTAACAACTCTAACTGAAGTAGCCAATTCCCTCAAATCCCCCTTATTTATCTCATTGTCAAAGTGCCCTGCATTGCACAATATTGCCCCATCCTTCATAAGCAATACATGCTCTTTTCTAATAATATCCTTACATCCAGTTGTTGTTATAAATATGTCCCCTATTTTGGCAGCATCTTCCATCTTCATAACTCTAAATCCATCCATCTTTGCCTCTAATGCCTTAATTGGATTTACCTCAGTGATTACAACATTTGCTCCCATCCCCTTTGCTCTCATCGCTACACCTTTCCCACACCATCCATAACCAGCAACAACAACAGTTTTTCCAGCAATTAGTAGGTTTGTTGTCCTAATGATTCCATCAATTGCACTCTGCCCAGTTCCATATCTGTTGTCAAATAGATACTTTGTATATGCATCATTAACATCCATTACTGGGAATTTTAAAGCCCCTTCTCTTTCCATTGCTTTAAGTCTTATAATCCCTGTTGTTGTTTCCTCACAACCGCCCATTATATTATCCAAAAGTTCAGTTCTTTGGGTGTGCAATAAGAATATCAAATCACATCCATCATCTATAACGATATCTGGCTTATGGTCGAGAACTTTATTTAAATTCTCATAATACTCCTCTGTTGTTTCTCCTCGCCATGCGTAAACATGCATTCCCATCTTAGCACATGCAGCAGCGACATCATCCTGGGTTGATAATGGGTTGCATCCAGTAATGGCAATCTTTGCCCCGCCTTCCATTAATGTCTCTGCTAAAACTGCTGTTTTTGCCTCCAAATGCAAAGCCATTCCAATAGTTATTCCTTTAAATGGTTTTTCTTTTTTAAATTCTTCCCTAATCAATCTTAAAACAGGCATGTGTTGTTTTGCCCACTCGATTTTTTTCTCTCCCTCTGATGCCAAATTTATGTCTTTTACATTATACATTCTTTCACCAGCCATTTTTAGGATTTTAAATATGTGCGATTTACAATCATCCTGCAAAATGTTTTGCTTTTGTAGATTGATTACAATCTATTTTTATAAGGGTTTAACTATATATAACACAAACAATTATATAAAGTTTTAAAAATATCATTGAGGCTAATCAATACTAATTTTATAAAAGTTAAAAGGGATTTTAATGAAAGACAGATTTGGAAGAGAAATCAGGTCTTTGAGAATATCCATTACACAAAAATGCAATTTAGAATGTTTTTATTGCCATAAAGAAGGCCATAACGAAGATATCGGAAGATTTATGCTCCCCGAAGAAATTGGAAAAATTGTTAAGGCATCTTTGGATTTTGGTGTGAGGAAAATAAAGATATCTGGTGGGGAGCCGTTATTAAGGAAAGATATCAACGAAATATTAAAGAATATTAAAGATAAAAGAATAAAAGACATCTCTATGACAACAAATGGTATTCTTTTAGAGGAACATGCTGAAAAATTAAAAGATAATGGATTAGATAGAGTTAATGTGAGTTTAGATACTCTCAACAGTGAGTTATATAAAAAAATTACAAAATATGGGGATGTTGAAAAGGTTAAGAGGGGAATTGAAAAAGCAATTGAGGTTGGTTTAACTCCTTTAAAAATAAATTATTTAGCAATGGATATAAATATTAACCATTTAAAAGACATTATGGATTATTGCAGAGAAATTGGTGCAATACTTCAAATAATTGAGTTTATTCCAACAAATAAAAATTTGAATAAACATTATGTAGATATAACCCCAATAGAAAACAGAATCAAAGAAAAAGCAGATAAAATAATTACAAGAAAATTTATGCAAAATAGAAAAAAATATCTTCTTGATGGTTTGGAAGTTGAATTTGTTAGGCCTATGGACAATACAGAATTTTGCAGCCATTGCACAAGGATAAGACTAACGCATGATGGATTTTTAAAACCATGTCTGTTGAGGGATGATAATTTGGTTGATATCTTAACCCCTTTAAGAAATGGGGAGGATATAAGGAAGTGTTTTATTGAATGCATAAATAGGAGAGAGCCATACTTTAAAGGTTAACTAATTTGTTTTAATTTTAATATGTAGTTAAATATCTTTTCAACCTCTTTTGCAGATTTTGAATTTAAATCAACAGGTTTTCCAAGAAAATCACTCTTTAAAACTTCCTCATCATATGGAATAAAGCCAATAACTGGTAAACCAATATCTTTTTCAATAATATCTTTTAACAATTCCATATCTTCATCTTTTGCCTTATTAACAATAACTACCAAGTTGTTAACTCCAATGTCATTTGCAAGTTTTTTTATCCTCTTTGCTGTTAAGAAGGATTTTTTTGATGGCTCAACAACAACTATCATTAAATCAACGTTTTGAGTTGTTCTTCTGCCCAAATGTTCAATTCCTGCTTCCATATCCAATATAACCACTTCATCCCTCTTTAAAATTAAATGTTGTAACAACCTCCTCAATAAAACAGATGCAGGGCAAACACAGCCACTGCCTCCTTTTTCTACTGTCCCCATAACCAACAAATATATATTTCCTTTTTTATATGCAAATTTATCAACGATATCATCTACTTTTGGGTTTAACTTAAATACTGATCCATAACTATTTGGTTTAGCCCCGGTTCTTTCTTCAATCAAATCGTTCATTTTTGATATTGGGATTACTTCCTCCTCTATCCCTAAAGCACATGCTAATGTTGTATTTGGGTCTGCATCAACCGCTATAACTTTATAACCACTTTTTTCAAATAATCTTGCTAAAACTGATGAAATGAATGTCTTTCCTACCCCACCTTTTCCTGTTATTGCAATTTTCATGATATCACAATTTTCAATACTAAAATTATTTTTTAATTGATAGGTGATTTAACAATATTAATATTAAATATTAAAAAATAGTACTTAAATAACTCGTTAAAAAAACGATGTATCTCTATACCACTAACACTAAATTATATACCCCTAATTCTATAAATAGTTTAAGATTCAACTGGTATTTTAAATTCGCAATAATTATTAAAACATTCGAAAATAACAAAATTAGATTTATTTGGTGAAATTAGAGGAAACTGCGGAATGAGAGCAATATTTGAGTTGCGTTTTTATTTTAATTGGATTTACTGATTTTTGGATAGTTTATATTAATAACAATATTAAGACAAATTTAAGAGTATTATCAATCTTATTTGGATTTTTAATTGGGAGTAAAGTTGCCATTTCATTAATTGAGTATTCAAAAATCTTTTTAATTTCTACGATAATTTTATTTGCATCAATTTTTGTTTATTGAGTATAGTCATTCATCTTTTTCTTATTTGTCTTATGCACTCTGTCCTATTGGGGGTTTATTTTTGGGATTATCCTATAAATTTTTAGTGTATGAATTATTGATGATTTGAATAGAAGTATTTTAAATGTCTATAATTGTCTATAAATGACTACGTTGGGGAGACTCCTAAAGTATGGGTTTAGTTTTATTTTGGAAATTTATTTACATTTAATTGTTTAATTGCAATATAAAAATTAAAAAAATGCGTAAATATGCTTTAAAGGTCTATTATTTGTTTAAGGGTACTTTTAACTCGTCCTGTTTTATTAACGCTTCCCTTACAGATTTTTTAACACATTTCGCTATCATTTCCCCAATCTTAGTATGCCCTCCTGTGTAATTAACTCCTCTCCCAAAACCACCAACAACAATAACGTTATCCGTTCCAGTTCCAGTCGCCTGGAGTTCTGGATGTTTTGTGCTTCTTATATCCAACTCTTGGAAGGCGTTTGTTTTTGCCTCCGTAATGGTTATTATTGCCCTCGCCATTGCTCCATCTGTTAGGTTTGCGTTTGTTATCAAAATAATATTAACGGTCCCAACTTCTTCCTTAGGGATTATTTTTCCATTTTCAATTTTGTAGGTTTTAAAATCCTTCTCAATATAATTTGCCTCTTCATCTCCTAATCTTATTGCATTATGCTTTGCCCCAGCGGTTGTGAAGGCAATGACATAGAATTCATCAAACTCCTCCTTTGCAACTGCCAAATTATCCATATTTGCTCCAGTTGATAACAAGGCTATATCCTTCTTTTCAACTCCAATCTTTTTTAATACTTGATTTTCATAATCTTTATAGTCATGAACCTTATCCCAAAATGGTACAGGAATGGAATGGTTTCCAACATATCCAATGTCTTTAAATCCTTCCCTTGTTGATAAAACTTTTCTTCTTTTATCAAATTTAATTATGAGGGTTTTTGTATCCTCAACTTCATCTCCAATCTCAACGGTATGGGGGATTTTATATGCCTTCCAATCATCAATCCTTAAAACCTCTTCCATATTATCACCAATAAAAAAGTTTTTATAACAATTCTAACGAACCTGAATTATAAAACTTTTGGTGATATTATGTATAAAAAATTATTTTTGCCCATAATTTGCCTTTTAGTATTTGGTATTTTTTGTGGGTGCTTTGAAAAATCAGGAAATGCTGAAATTGCAGTGAATACAGAAATTCCAAGAAATGTTGATGTTTTTGATATGATTCCAGATAATTATATTGGATTTGCTTACGTAAATAAGAACATATTGAAAGAGGAAGAAAATCCATTCCTTAAAAATTTGGGGGTTGATGTAGAGGATACAAACTACATAATTTCCGCATACTCTGAGTCTTCAGCAATTATTATTGTTGATGGTAACTTTAATTTAAAAAACTTTAAAGAATTTTTAAATGAGAAGGGGTATGAGAAGGATAGTTACAAAGGCGTGGAGATATATAAAACAAAATCACCACTTGGGAAAAGTTCAGTTGCAGTGATTGGTAATAAAATTGTATTTGGCCTAAATGAGGGAGTTGAGAACTGTATAGATACAATAGTTGGTAACAAAAAATCCATCTTAAACATGAAGGATATTGCTGAAATAAAGGATATGGTCTCTGGGGGAGATATGTACTCGATTGCCCGTGCCAATAAAGAAAATAAATACAATGCAACGTGTTTTGGTGTAGGTATTAAATATTTAGACAACAATACCGTATACTACAAAATTATAACCAAATACAAAAATGAAAATTCTGCAAAAATTGGTTATGAAAATGCCTTAAAAAACATTGAAATTGAAAAAGAAGATGGATTTTATGACATAAATGCTAAAAGAGATGGACTATTTGTTATTATGGAAAGTAAAATAAATAAAGACAATTTAACAAAGTTGACATAAAATTTTTATTCAAACAACTTCTTAACCCTTTCAATACATAAATCTAAATCATCAATACTCTTATACTGCATCTCAATCATTTTTATGCAATTTATTCTTTTTAACTTCCTTTTATATTTCTCAAACTTAATCTTTCCCTTTCCTATGCATAAATGTTCATCAAACTCCCCATTGTTATCATGGATGTGGATGTGGGAAATTTTATCAATAATTTTATCATCTAAAAATGCATCGATGTTGTTATTTAAAAAAGAATGTCCAATATCAAAGGTTATTCCAACATCTCCCAAAATTTCAATAATTTCATCAATTGGTTCCCTAAACATAAACATACTATAGGATGGCATATTCTCTATTGTTATTTTTATGGAATATTCATTTTGGAGTTTGTTTAACTCAACTATGGACTTTTTTAAGGCATTCAATGCCTTTGGATAATCTTCCTCAAAGATACAATAACCCGGATGAAGAACTATTAGGGAAGCATCTACTTTATCAGCAACCTTTAAAATATCCCCAACAACCTCTACACCTGTTTTTCTAACCTTTTCTCTAAAGGATGACAAATTTATATCTGAAAGTGGGCAGTGCAGTGTGTATTTCAAATCAAAAGAAAGTGGAACCTCAATGTTTTCCATAACATTTAGGTATCCATCACAAATAAGTTCAGTGTATCTTGTTTTACCCTCCAAAATTGATAAAGCATCTTCTAACTTTGTATTTGAGTTTGCAAATACGCTTGTTGATATGCCTATCATTTTATCTCCCAACATTTTTAATCAAAAATTTCCTTGCAAAACAATCATTACAATCAACTTTAAATAATTTTAGGTTTTCTTTATCGATTTTATTTATATTACCCATATAAAAATACCCTTCCAATGTTGGGCATGGATAGATATTTCCAAATTCATTGACAAAGAGCAAGTCCCCATTATTTAAAAAGCAATATTTTTTATTTAGTTTTTCTTCCCTTCGTATGTTCTTAATATATATTGGATAATCCCTTAACTCATCCAGAATTTTATTAAATTCATCTTCATTTGGCATTAATTTTAAGTGTTCTTTTTTCTTTGGCTTTAATAAATTAAAACTTATGCTTCTAATCCCCAAGGCAATTAAATATTCAACAAATTCTTTGATGCAGGGTAGGTTTTTGTTTGTTACAACTATTGTCACACCAAAAGGAACATTATATTCTTTTAAAAGATAGATGCCCCTCAACGTGTCTATTGTTGAAGGTTTTTTGTTTTTGTAGGGTCTTAATGTATTATTTACCTCCAAACCATCTATGCTGATTCCGATTTTTATTCCTAACTTATTAATCTTTTTGACAATTTTTTCATTTAGCAGAGTTCCATTTGTTTGTATTGCATAGGAAATATATTTATCGGAATAATTTTCATTGCAATAGTCTATTATTCTTTCAATCAAATCAAAATTCAAAAGTGGCTCTCCACCAGTAAATTGGATTTTTAATTTGTCATCTATTTTCAAAATATAATCAACTGCATTCTTTGCAGTTTCAAAGTCCATATCCTTATTATTTTTATTAAATGCATAACAATAAAGGCAATTTAAATTGCATCTATTTGTTACTTTTAGGATTGGGTATTTCATGTTCTCACTCAGTTTTCTAATCTATAAAAAACATTATGTAATAACTAAATTTCGATTAGGCATTATATTAATTATAAAAGTAGGAAATAACCTTCCGTTTACCGAAAAGTTTATATATTATATATACAATTACAAAACCAGATTCAGAAGAGTATAAGAAGGTGACGTTATGAAAAGAACCGCAGTGTTTCTCATACTAGCCATTGTTATTTTTTCTGGATGTATGAGTAACCAACCAACAACAAAAATAGAAATTTGAGGATTTAGGTAATGATGGGGTAACAATATCAATAGGAAACCCAGAACACGTTCCAGCAGGAAAATATGCTATGAAAGTTTTAGAGAACTTAAAAAAATCAAATCCAGAACTTGCAGATAAAATAATGAAGAATATTGTTTCAAAGGAAGCAAATGTTAGGGCTGTTTTGGATAAAGTTGTTTCAAAAGAAGTAGATGCTGGATTTGTTTATAGAACCGATGCATATGTGGAGAAAGATAAAGTAAGAGTCATCAAAATTCCAGAAGAGATTAATGTAGTTCCCGAATATCCTATTGAAGTGTTAAAGGATAGTGATGATAAAGAGGCAGGACAAGAATTTGTGAAATTTGTTCTTTCAAAAGAAGGACAAGAAATATTGGCAAAATATGGATTTATAAGCCCAATAGAGAACCCACAACCTTATGAATCAAAGAAAATTGGTGGAGAGATTGTTGTTTATGCTGCCGCATCACTAACAGATGCATTTAAAGAAATAGGTAAAGAATTTGAGAAAAAAACCGGATGTAAGGTAAAATTGTTGTTTGCAAGTTCAGGTTCTTTAAGGCAGAGAATTGAAGGTGGAGCAGTAGGTGGGGAAAGTGGAGCAGATGTCTTTGCCTCAGCAAGTTTAAAACACATGAACATCCTTAAAAAAGAAGGATTTGTAGACAATTACAGCATATTTGCAAAGAATGAGTTGGTTGTCATAACTGCAAAATAAGGGATAATATGCAATCATTAACATTTAGATTTTTGATTGGGTTTAGCATAACTGTATTTATTTTATTAATTATTATGCCACTTTTGGCTTTATTACTTAATATATTTTCAAATCCTTTAGAAAATTTCATCGACTATGAATCCATATTGAATCCTCTAATTTTAAGCGTTACAACCTCTCTTGTATCAACAATAATTTCGCTATGTGTTGGGATTCCTTTAGCATATATCCTCACCTACAAAAGGTTCCCACTAAAGGATGCATTTGATACCATTGTTAATTTACCGCTTGTAGTACCTCCAACTGTTGCTGGGTATTTACTTTTAATAACCTTTGGAAGGTATGGGCTGATTGGATATCCGTTGCATTTATTTGGTATTACAATAATGTTTACAACCTTTGCAATTGTTATAGCCCAGACATTTGTTGCCCTCCCATTTATGGTGAGGAGTATCAGAGCATCTCTTCAAGATATACCATCATCATTAGTTGATGCCGCAAAAACACTTGGAGCAAGCGAATACGAGATATTTAAGGAGATAATTTTACCTTTATCAAAAACTGGAATTATGTCAGGAATAATATTAACTTATGCAAGGGCTATAGGGGAATTTGGGGCTACGGTAATGGTCTGTGGACTTTTAGAAACACTGCCAATTGCAATATTCAACAATGCGATGAGTGGAAATAGAGAAGTTGCAAACATCCTATCTTTACTTTTAATTGTCATATCATTTGGGATCCTGACTTTATTCAAAAGAATTGCTATAAGAGGATGATATTATGATAGAAATTAACAACATATCAAAAAGAATAGATGGACAGGAAATCTTGAATGATATAAGTTTTGGTGTAAATGATAGTGAGATTATGGTTTTGTTGGGATCAAGTGGCTGTGGAAAAACCACACTCCTAAAAATTATAGCAGGATTGTTGAAGCAGGATGCTGGAGATGTTGTAATTAATGGTAAAGTAATAAATGACCTACCCCCACAAAAAAGGAATGTAGGGTTTGTTTTTCAGGATTATGCTCTCTTCCCACATAAAAATATTTTTGAAAATATAGCATTCGGATTAAAGATTAAAAAAATACATGAGAATGAGATTAAAAAAAGAGTATATGAAATAATGGAAATCCTTGAGATTACACATTTAAAGGATAAAAAAATCCCCCAGTTGAGTGGAGGACAAAAGCAGAGGGTTGCATTAGCAAGGGCTTTAGTTATTAATCCTGATGTTTTATTATTGGATGAGCCGTTGAGTGCTTTAGATCCAATTTTAAGGGAGAAATTGAGGGAAGAGTTAAAAACTATATTAAAAAATTTGGGAGTTACTGGGATTTATGTAACCCATGACTTAACAGAGGCTATGTTGTTAGGGGATAATGTTGCAGTGATGAACAAAGGGGAGATTCAGCAAATTGGAAAACCAGATGAAATCTTTTATCATCCAAAAAATGAATTCGTTGCAAATTTCGTTGGTGTAAAGAACATTTTAAAAGGAAATATAAAAGAACTTAAAGAAGATGTAGCAACAATAGAGGTAGTTAATGAAGATCTAAAATCACCATTCACAATAAAAGTTAAAAAATATCCAATATTTGAAAGAAAAAGGAATGTGTCTTTATGTATCCACCCAGAGGACATTACCCTAAACAGAACAAAAAAAGATGAAAATGCCATAAAGGGAAAAATCATCAACATAATTCCAAATGGTTCTGTATTGAAAGTCGTTGTGGATATCGGCGGCTTGGAAGTTTATGCAACTACAACAAGACATCTTTTAAAATATGGTATAAATGATGACGTTTGGGTTTCATTTAGTAGGGATGCTCCTCATCCAATGTGTGGTAAAAAATGCAGATCTCCAGATCAGGAGGCACTTTGCAAATGTAAAGTGTCTAAAAACCCAATTGAAGAAATTGGATGTTGATGTGGTATTATGGCAGTAGTAACAATTAAAAAGGATTTCAAGGAAATTAAAAGAAAATTAATAGAGAAAAACGTTAACACTATAATGATAATAGGTTGTGGCAAATGTGCAAAGAATAGCAAAACAGGAGGTCTAGAAGAGGTAAAAGAAATGAAGAAAATGCTCACTGAAGAGGGATTTAAAGTGGGCAATAATTGAAGAGATAAACAAGCATTTGAAGAATTCATATAATACCTAATTTCTTATGTTCTGTAATTTTCAATTAATGATTTATCTTCATTATATCCAACACATAAATCTTTTATTGGACAATCCTCACATTTTGGATTATTGTGGTTAAAACAAAAATTAGTTCCAATATATATTAAACCATCATCAAAGTCCGCAATTGAGTAGTTTTTATTTTCTTCTTTATTTATGATTTTTATTAATAAATTTGGAATACGTTGGATTTCTGCTTTCATTGGAGGTCTTTTATTTATTTTTAAGTAATTAACAACCAAGTCATCATATTCCTTTTTATTTGTAACTCTTATATAATCAGTATTCCCCTTTCCTTTTCCCTTCTGAATTACATCCCAACCTATATAATCATCAATAGTTGCTATTTTAGTTAACTGATAGTGTGATTTAACACTATTAAAATTAAGACCAAAAAATAGAAATAGGTAGTACTTAAATAACTCGTTAAAAAACGGTGCATCTCCTATGCTAGCAGCACTTAATAGTATACTCACTAATTCTATAAATAGTTTAG
>NZ_AGJL01000019.1 GCF_000243455.1 Methanotorris formicicus Mc-S-70
ATTCGGAGATACTGTATATATACTATACTAAAAGAGATTGGCATAACACAACCACGAAAGAAGAAAAAGAAAAAGAAGCCAAAGCGATTCAACGCCTTAAAACCTACGAACTATGCATATGGACTTTAAAATAGTAGATATTAGTAAAATTAGATATTACCTACTGCTAATAATAGACGACCATAGTAGATATATCTTACATGTTAAGTTGTATGAAGAAGCGACATCAGACGTTGTAATTTCTGTTTTAAAGGAATGTTTTAAAAAGTATGGGAAACCTAAAAAGATATTAACCGATAATGGAACTCAATTCGTTCCTGCGAGAGGAGGAGTGTCTAAATTCCAGAAGTTTCTACTGGAAAATCGGATTTTGCATATAAGAACCTCTGTTAGACATCCCAAACAATAGGAAAAGTTGAAAGGATAAATAGGAAGGTGGAGTATCGATTATATATGTTCAATAGTTTAGAAAAGTTCGTAGATTGGCATAATCGAGTAAAACCACATCGTTCTCTTAATTTTAAAACTCCTTATGAAGTTTATTATGGTGTAGAGTGTGATAAGGAGGTGATTAGCGTATGAAAAATTATGGTGAAATAATTTCAGGATACAACAATCATTATATAGAATATATAAATTTATAGATATAAACCAAAAAATTTATATATGGGTAGTGTTAATCATACCTATGCTCATGTGCCGGGGTAGTCTAGAGGCTAGGCAGCGGACTGCAGATCCGCCTCACGTGGGTTCAAATCCCACCCCCGGCTTTTTAATTTTTTGTCAATAAATATCAATCAATTTAAATAAATTAATTACATTAAAAAGATAAAAATAAAATTTAATCTTTAATCTTTTTTCTTTTAATCATGGAAAATTTTTTTCCACCGCATTCACAAGTTAAATCTTCAATTCTTTTTATTTTATCACCAACTTCGTAGATTTTCCCACAATTTAGACATTTATAGTATCTTAGGGTCGGTTTAATTTCCCCAGTATAGATTTTTTCAACATCTTCAATAATTGGTTTTAGGTTTTTCCCAATTAATCTCGCTAAGAATGTTGTGTTCCCAATGATCTCACTACCTTCATACAAATTGAATCCGGGAATTAGTTCATAGATAACAAATCCCATTTTAGACAATGTTTTTTGAACTTCAATCCATTCATCAATGGGTTTATGAGAAAAT
The DNA here is from genome assembly GCF_000243455.1 of Methanotorris formicicus Mc-S-70. Classification (NCBI taxonomy): domain Archaea; kingdom Methanobacteriati; phylum Methanobacteriota; class Methanococci; order Methanococcales; family Methanocaldococcaceae; genus Methanotorris; species Methanotorris formicicus. The sequence continues at coordinate 1,191 of NZ_AGJL01000019.1, forward strand.
GCCAAATATGCAATTCCTTCACCCCCTAAACCTTCAATCCCTCTTGAAAGAAACAACTTCATGCCATTTAATGTGTAGGGAGGATCTGTAAAAATCACATCAAATTTACATCTTAATTCTTCTGGAAGTGGATTTCTCAGGTCATGTTTTATCGTTTTTATATTTAGATTTTCTTTTTTTGAAACATCATCAATCAACTTTAGTAACCTCTCATCAATATCTACAACAACAACCTCCTCACACAGATTAGTTAATGCCGTTGGGATTGAAGTTAAATCATCATCTCCTACAAATAAAATTCTTTTTCCTTCTAAATCTCCTCTTTGTGCCATTAATGCAGCCCTATAAACCGCAGTTTCTGGAGTGGCATAAGATTGGTCAATTGTTGTATTAACTGTTGGTCTTTTCTTTGCATACATCTTATGTTTTTTCAATATTTCCTCAAACATCTCGTCCAAAACAATGCCTCTACCATTGCACAATGGGCATGTTAAGTCATGCTTCATTTTTAATTTTAATTCTTTCTCAACAAACTCATTACCAATTTCTGTCAATACTGCTCCTTTTTCTTCCCTATCGAGTATTTTAGATCTTTCCAATAATGTTCTAACCTTTGCAATAATTGGCAGTGGTAATTTAACATACTGCCCTATTTTTTTGGTGGATATGGGCTGGTTTCTATATATGCATCTTAAAATGTCTTCAACTGCCCTTTCTCCTTCTGCAATATCTACTTTTCTTGCGACTTCTTTTAACAAAATTGGTTTTATAATTTCTTTTTCTTCAACTTCTTTTTTTCCTTTTCCTATTTTACCAATGATTTTCATAAATACCACAAGATATTTGCGATATTATTGAAGTTGATAAAAAGACCCTATCTAAGTATGTAGAGGAGATTTTAGATTTTGTTATTAACGAATTAAAAATAAACCCAAAGAAACTTATAGCTTTAATCGATAGGGAGTTTTAAGGACTTTAACATCATAAAGATTTTTGAGATACAACTGTAATTACATAAGTTTTATCCCAAAGAACGGTAGAGTAAAATACTACACTCGAAAAAGAGTATAAAAAAGGCGATAAATGGAAGTTCGATTATTTCATAAGTAAATATTTATATCAAAATTAATAATCGTTGAAGATAATACCGTTTATTACACTTTCTTAACGAATCTTGATTTTGAACATGCAAAGGACTATCTAAAAATCTATAAAAAGCGTTGGAATATAGAAACAAGATTTAGAATGTTTAAAGACCTAAAAATAAAAACGAAATCCAGGACTTTAAAGGTTAGGTTGTTTCTATTTATCCTTAGAGCGATAATCCATAACTTTTGGATTTGGATGAAACATAAAAACGAAATTCCTTATAATTTAAATTATAATTTAAAAGAATTTATTATATCAATTAACGACTTTGCAAACTTGTATTGCAAACCTTCCTTTGATTATGGTGGTAATACTCGGTTGTGTATATCTAATGCATATTCGGAGATACTGTTAAATTTTAACCTTAAGGTTTTTATAGTCGTTATGTCATAGGTGTTATAATCTTAATAATGGGAAAAACGGTGAGTAATAGATGGAAAGGGTGGTTATTACAGTAACAGGAAAAGATAGAACAGGAATAGTGGCAAATATTTCAAGTGTTCTTGCAGAAAATGATATCAACATTTTGGATATAAGACAGACGATTATGGATGATTTATTTACCATGATAATGCTTGTTGATATATCCAATGCAAAAGAGGATTTTTTAACTTTAAAAAAGAAGTTAAACGAAGTTGGAGAAAAAATAGGGGTTAAAGTTATAGCACAACATGAGGATATTTTCAAATACATGCATAGAATTTAAAAAAATAAAAAAATTTTTAATTATTTAATTTTGTAGTAGTATTTCAAGTCATCATCTCCGCCAAACAACTCTGGATGAATCATTTTTGCAAAGTCCATCATGTATCCTATTGGGTCTTTAGTCTCCCAAACATAGTAGTCAGGATGGGAAACATAGAACCTTCCATTTTTGAATGCCTTAAAGTTAGCGAAGTCTGGGTTTATTGCTAATAAATCTTCTTTTGTTTTAACATCTCCATAGAACCATCTCAATATGCAAACATCAGCGTTCATTGCCCTTTCATAGAATGTCTCTTTATCTAAGTATTGGAAGGATGTTCCTGGAATATCGTTGAATATGTATTCCCCACCAAAGTTGTTTACCATTTTGTTGTAGTAGTGCTGGGCTCCATATATTCCTGGAAGGTTTTTGTACTTACTCCAACTGAAGTCTACGACTGTTGGGTAATTTTGTACTCCATAAACTTTCCTTAAAATGTTGTTCCTTGCTTTCCATGTTTTTTGGAAGTAATCTTCTGTTTTATTGTATTTATCTTCTCCCCAAAATGCAGCAGCAAACTTTATCCACTCTATTCTTCCCATAAATGTTGGTTCTTTGTAGGTATAGAATCTTGAAGTGGTTATTCCTAACTCTTTTAATTTTTCTTCCATCTCATCGTGTGCTGACCAATCACCTAAGAATACTATATTTGGATCTATAGCAGTAACTTTTTCATAGTCGATACTACTTGACTTACCAATGTCTACACATTTTCCATCTTCATAGTATTTGTAGAGTGTTGGGGAGTTTTTTATTGCATACAATGGTGCTCCTTTTATTGTGTCGTAGCATGATGTATCATTCAATATATCTGCAGTAGATATAAACGGAGAATAGAATATTGTTACAAGTTTTTGAACTGGAATGTTTATTACCTTTGCATTAGGAATATTTGGATTACTTGCACCTTCTTTTAATAAGACAAATTTATTACCTTTTGAATCAACAACTATACAATAACCCTCATCCCAATGCGGCTCTAATTGGAATGTTTCAGCAAACACAACAGGTTTTCTCATCTCATCGTAGTTTTTGAATAGATAGACAACGTCTGCAATATCTATACTATTATCACAGTTTACATCCCCTTCATCCAATGGTATGTTCCTATGCTTGAAGAGATAAACGACATCGGCAATATCTACGCTTCCATCATGGTTTATATCTCCTATTTTATATCCCATAGAAATGGGCATTAAAATCAATGCCACCAACGAAATCATAATAGTTTTTTTCATTTTTATCACCTTTAAGTAACATTATTGTAAAAAATTTAATAACAATGATTATTAGAATGTATATTTTATATAAATTTTACGATTTAAAATAGGAGCATTATTAAAATAAAAATAAAAAATTAAGTTAATATATGTGGAGAAATTAAATTAAAATAAATTTTACTTAATTTAAAATTATTTTAACTTATTTTAAAATTTTGGATGTGATATAAATGCTAAAAACAGAAAATCTATCAGTTGGTTATGGAAGTTACGTTGTAGTTGAAGGCATAAACTTGGAAATAAGCGAGGGAGAAATTTTATGCATCATTGGGCCAAATGGGGCAGGGAAATCAACACTCTTAAAAACAATAGCAACATATTTAAAACCAAAAAAAGGGATAGTTTATTTAAATGGGATGAAAATCCATGACCTAAAGCCAAAAGATTTGGCAAAAGAAATGGCAGTCGTCTTAACCGAAAGAGTGAATCCAGGAAACATGACAGGTTTTGATATTATAGCAATTGGAAGGCATCCATATACTGATTTGTTTGGTAGGTTAACTGAGAAGGATAGAGAAATTATTATTGAATCAGCAAAGGCTGTTAATGCAGAGTACTTATTAAATAAGAATTTTTTTGAAATGAGTGATGGAGAAAGACAGAAGATTATGATAGCAAGGGCATTGGCACAGGAACCAAAGGTTCTTATCTTAGATGAGCCAACATCTTTCTTAGATGCAAGACATAAGATTGAATTAACTTTATTGCTTAGAAAGTTGGTAGATGAGAGGAATCTTGCTATTGTTGTAACTTTGCACGACATTGAACTCGCATTAAGGATTGCAGACAAGATGGCTTTGATAAAGAACCACAAAGTTATTGCTTATGGCCATCCTGAAAATGTTATGAGGAGAGATGTTGTTAATGACCTTTACGATTTAAAGGATGCAAACTATAGCAAAATTATTGGGTATTTTGAGTTAAAAAGTAAACCAATAAAAAATAAAAGAGTATTTGTTGTTTGTGGTGCAGGAACTGGAGCAAATGTTTTGAGGTATTTGGTTAAGAATGGTTATAGCGTTGTTGTTGGGGTTTTACACAAAAATGATGCTGATTACGTTATTGCAGAGGCTATGGGAGTTGAGATAATTGAGGAGGATGCATATAATAAGATATCAGATGAGAATTTTGAAAAAGCACTGAGGGAATTGAAGTATTCTGATGTTGTAGTTTACACCAACTTTCCTACTGGTGAAATGAACTATAAAAATTTAAAACTTATTGAATCTGCAAAAGAATATGGAAAGAAAATCATCTATTATGATGGGAATATCTCAGTTTTGAATGGGATCTAAATAATTCTTATTTTTTTCTCTCCTTTATAAACCAAATATATAACCAATAACCCCCCCAATATATCCAAAACTGCTCCAATGGGTAGTGGGGAGGCAGGCCTATCTATTCCGTAGATATAATGCAATGGGACAAAATATTTGAAAGAAAGTATGTGACACAATAGCATTAAAACAACACCAAGTAACATCGACGTGGGCATTAGATACCTATGGTCAGATGTTTTTATTAAAGGTCTTGCCAAATATGGGGCAACTAAACCAATAAATGCAATTAATCCTGTAAATGGAACTATCGCTCCAGTTATAAATGATGCAAAAAATAAAATCAATATTCTTGTCTTTTTTATATTCAACCCAAAACTTTTTGCATACTTTTCCCCAAACAATAGGGCATTCATTGGCTTCAGTAGAAATATAACCCCAATAATAAATATAAATGTACAGGCAGCCATTGGTAGTATATCGTTTAGATGAATTCTTGTTAAACTTCCAACTATAAACTCCCAATACTGCTGTATCCGAACTTCTTCAGCATTTGCTATTAAATAATCCCTAATTCCTCCAAAGAAATAACCTAACAATAGAGCAACAATTATTACACCATTTGCCTCCTCAACCCTATATGCAATTATTAACAACATGATCATTGCAAAAAGTCCTCCTATCCATCCAGCAAGTAAAATTTTGCTTATTTCATTATCCACTACCACATCCAAAATCTTTGAAATGCTATTTACAAATATTACCAAGGATGCAACCAATAAAACCCCAGAAGTGATTCCTGTAGTGTAAGGAGATGCAAGAAGGTTCCTAAACAATGTTTGGAGCATCAACCCAGCCCCAGATAATGTTAAACCAACTACTATCGCTCCCAATATTGGGGGTAATCTATTGTCCCTCAATAGAAAATCCTTAAATTCACTTCCCGTTGTTCCTTTTAGTATAAAGTTTGTCACATCCCCAAAGGTTATTGACTTTGCATTTCCGCCAATATATAGCCCAATTATTGGTAGAGTTATTGATAGGATTGATAAAATTAAAATTACGACAAAACCTCTTTTTTTCATTTAAATCCCCATTTTCCTTATTTTTAAATAAATAAAAATTGCTATTGGTGCTCCAATTATTGACAATGGACAGGAAAGTCCAAGGACATTTGAAGACTCTGGGACAACCACTCCAGGTCTAACCAATATATCTGCAATTATTAGAAACAAACTCCCCAATAGGGCTGTTACAGGCATTACATAGATATGTTTTGAAGTTCCACACAACATTCTTGCTAAGATAGGGCACATTATTCCTACAAACGCTATAGGTCCTGTAAATGCCACAACTGTTGCAGTTAAAATACAGGAAAGAAGTATTAACTCCATTCTTAATCTTTTAATATCAACCCCTACGCTAATTGCATACTTCTCCCCTAAAAGGTTGGCATCAAGTTTTTTTGATAGGAAAATCATTGTCAATATTGAAATTGGGATTAGGATAATACTTATAACAACTATTTGTTCTGTAGTTAATCCAGCAACAGAACCCATTCCCCACATAAAATACTCTGAAAGTTTACTACCCTCTTCAAGATAATCTGCCATATATATAATAATTGTTGCGAAACCATAAACAATAGAACCAATCATTATACCACAAATTAACAACGTTGAGATTTGCTTAACAACCCTCGCTATATTTATAACAATAAACATCGTTATCAAAGACCCAACATAAGCGGAGATTATCATACCCCAAATATTGTGGGGGATTCCAAAACCAAACAATATCGAGGTGAAAATATACAAAACAACCCCAAGAGATGCTCCACTTGCCACACCTGTTAGATACGGATCTGCCAATGGGTTCCTAAAATAGCCCTGCATCAAAATTCCTGCCAATGCTATTGACATTCCTGCAATAATTGCCCCAATAGTTCTTAAAATTCTTAACTTTCCAATAATTTTGTCTTTAATCTCATTACCAGTAGTTCCTTTAAGTATATAATTTTTTACTTCCTCAGAAGTGATTTTAACACTACCAGCAGCTAAACTGTAAATTGAAGAAATAACAATCAATGAACTTAACAATACGCATAAAAAAACAACCCTCTTAGCCCCCAAGTAATCACCTAAAAATTTTTTATGAAAAATAAATATTAAGTATTATTTAAATATTACTAATGGAATTTAGTTTATCTTTATTAAATACTTAGTATTGTCCCCAAGTACTTCAGGATGTATGGCTTTTGCATAGTCAAGCATGATTCCAGCAGGGTCTAAAACTTCTCTTTTTGTATTGTCATAAGGTAGAGCATAAAATCTTCCATTTTTAAATGCTTTGAAGTTAGCAAAATCAGGGTTTAGGTTAAGTAATTGCTCTTTTGTTGTTATATTCCCACCCATTGTATGTAAAATAACGACATCCGCATCCATAGCCCTTTCATAAAATGTCTCTTTATCCATATAACTTCCTCCTGTCCCTGGAATGTCGTTAAAGATGTATTCCCCTTTAACCATGTTTATCCATTTTGGTCTAAAGTTTTGTGCTCCCCAAACGTAAGGACCTTTTGTCGGTGACCAGTAGAAGAATGCAACTTTTGGGTAATTATCTATATCATAAACTTTTCTTAAGATACTATTTCTTACCCTCCATGCATCTTGGAAGTAGTTTTCAGATTTTTTATAATCATCATCACCATAAAATACCGCAAAAAATTTTATCCATTCAGTTTTTCCTAAAAAACTATCCTCTCAGTAAGCTCCAGTCCTTGCATAGTTTATGTTCAATTCATCAAATTTCTTTTTCATAGATTCTGTATATTTGAATTTATATATAAACACTATTTCAGGATTTGAATTTATAATATTTTCATAATTTGGTTTTGTCCATCTTCCAGCATCTAAAATATCTCCATTTTGGTATCTTTCATACAATCTTGGAAGTTCATTTTTATACTTTGGAGCTATGGAGTTTAAATATTGCATTGCCTTTATACTGTCAATTATAGTATCATCCTTTGTTATATGGGCAGTTCCTAATAATATTTGGTCACCTGAAACTACCCTCTTTAAAGGAACTCTAAACACTTTTGCATCTGGAATATTGGGATTTTTAGCTCCCTCTTTTAATATAACGAATTTTTTCCCATCTGCATCAACAACTATACAATAACCCTCATCCCAATGCGGCTCTAATTGGAATGTTTCAGCAAACACAACAGGTTTTCTCATCTCATCGTAGTTTTTGAATAGATAGACAACGTCTGCAATATCTATACTATTATCACAGTTTACATCCCCTTCATCCAATGGTATGTTCCTATGCTTGAAGAGATAAACGACATCGGCAATATCTACGCTTCCATCATGGTTTATATCTCCTATCTTAAAACCTAAAGAGATAGGCATTACAATTAAAGCAAGCAAAACGAGTATTATTCTTTTCATGTCATCACCTTAGTAAAGATAATTTAATATTTTATAAAAATTTCTTTAACAAATATATAAAACATAAAACAAATATATATAAATTTTTGTTTAAATTAATTAAATATTTAAATAAAAAAATAAAATTTAAAATCTTAACTATTTTGAGTGTGGTGCATAATTTATACATCTGAATTTATACTCTAACATCTTTAATCCTTATTAATGGATACTTATATGTTTTTAGGTTGTAAATCGCTAATATCTGTGCGGTTACAACCGATAACATACAGAAAACGTACTTCTTCTTAAAACCTTTTATATTCGTCCAGAATCTATTCATAATCTGGTTTTCGCTTACGAAGTAAGCGAGCAACGAAATGCGAAGCATTTCGTCTAATTTATTATCGAATTTAACTGCTCTATTCGTTCTCTCATCTCTGCAAACTTTTTATCCATTTTTCTCTTCGAAGCGAAGCTTCGAGTAATGAAAATCTCTGATTTTCATCTGATTTTATCTTTACCTAATCTTCTTGGATTATGTCCAGTTGCAAACATAACACCATAAACTTGCCACGCTGCCATAAAAGTTATGAATAATTTTTATATATTATTACCTTAGTATGTTGTTAAATATAAAATTATTATGATGTGGTGGTAATATGAATAACGTCTGTGAAGTTGTTGAGTTGAGTGGACATATCATAGACTCCCACATACTACCCAATGTGCTGGATAAGATAATCCTAATGGGTGGAGATTTTGAGATAGAAAAACTTGAAGTTGGGAAAACAAATGAAGATATTTCTTATGCAAAACTTATCGTTAAAGGAAAAGACCACAAACATTTAGATGGCATCTTGAGAGAAATTCAGCAGATGGGTGCTATAGTATCAACAAAAGATGCTAAGACAGAAAAAGCCTTGGATGATTGTGTTTTACCAGATAATTTTTATGGAACCACAAATTTACCAACTTACGTTAAAATTGATGGTGTTTGGAAGGAAGTGGAGGATATTGAGATGGATTGTGTTATAGTTATTGAGAATAGGGATGGGGAAAAAGTCCCTGTATGCAAAAGGATGGGTCTTGTGAAGAAGGGGGATGATGTTGTTGTTGGTTATGGAGGAATAAGGGTAATTCCATTAGAAAGAACAAGAGAAAAGGATATATTTGGATTTATGCAAAGTGAGGTCTCTCCTGAGAAGCCATTAGATTATTACTCAAAAACAATAGCAAAAGAAATGAAGAAGATAAAGGAAAAAGGAGGAAATATTGTCTGGGTTGTGGGGACGGCAATAGCACATACAAGAGCCCATAAGATATTGGAAGAACTTGTAAGGGAGGGTTATGTTGATGCACTATTCTGCGGAAATGGTTTTGCCACAATGGATATTGAATATGCATTATTTAAAACAACTTTGGGCATGGATGATGAATGTAATGTTGTTAAGGGAGGATATAAAAGCCATCTCGTGGCAATAAATGAAATGTGGAAAGTTGGGGGAATAAAAAAGGCAGTAGAAAAAGGAATTTTAACAAAAGGTGTGTTGTATGAATGTGTGAAGAATAATATCCCATATGTAATTGGTGGTTCATTGAGAGATGATGGACCTTTGCCAGATACAATAAGGGATGTTATAGTTGCTCAAGATGAGATGAGGAGATACGCTAAAAAAGCAGATATGTGTGTTATATTGGCAACAATGCTTCATGGTATTGCTACTGGGAATATACTACCTGCAAGAGTTAAAACAGTTTGCATTGATATGAATCCTTATGTTGTTACAAGATTGCAAGATAGGGGAACACATCAAGCACTCGGCATTGTTTCTGACCCATGTGCATTTTTGCATTTGTTAAAGAAGGATTTGGATAATCTCAGTTAATTTAATTAATAAAATTTAATTGGGTATCGCACGTATGCTTTTTCTTCTGTATCCTCTGAATTCATCAACATTTTCCGTTAAGAAAGATTTTTAAATTCATTATCCCATCCTCTGGATGTATTTTGTTGCATTGACCATTGCTATTGCCCCTTCCCCTACCGCCTTAGATACCTGCATAACCCTCCCTGTCACATCCCCACACGCATATATGCCATCAATGTTTGTTTTGCAGTTTTTATCCACAACAACAAACCCACTCCTCAACTCTATTCCACTATTTCCCAAAAATTCCGTATTTGGAATGTGCCCCAAACTTACAAAAATCCCATCCGCTTTAAATATCTCTTCTTTTCCATCCCTTTCAATTTTTAATCCTTCTACTTTTTCTTTTCCGATTATCTCTATTGGTTTGGCATTGTATATAATCTCCACATTCTTTGCCTCTTTTAATTTATCGAGCATAATTGGTTCTGCAACTTTTATTTTATCTTTATCAGTTATAAGGTAGATTTTGTTTGCAATATCCTTCAAATTTATTGCAGACATTACACCTGGAGTATCCCTCCCTACAACAATGACGTCCTTTTTTAAGTAAAAGAATGCATCGCATGTTGTGCAGTAACTAACCCCTTTGCCAACGAACCTATCTTCATTCAATCCCAATCTTTTTGGTCTTGTTCCTGAGGCAATTATAATGGTTTTGGTTTTGTATTCGTTGTTTTTGGTTATTACCTTAAATGGCCTCTCACTTGTATCAATCTTTAAAACCTCCTCATGAACTATTGGTAAATTAAATTTCTTAGCATGTTCGGTAAACTTCTGTGCCAACTCAAAGCCCCTAATTTCATCAAAACCCGGATAGTTCTCAACAATTCCTGCCTCTGCTATCCTTCCTCCAGGATTTTCCTTCTCAATGCATAGAGCATTTAATTTTGCTCTCATTGCATAAATTCCTGCAGTTAATCCTGCTGGCCCTCCACCAATTATTATTGTATCATAAATCATTCTTTCACCGCCTTAATTTGAATTCACGTTTTAGTTAAAACACCTGCAAAATTGTGGTATCCTGAAATTATTTCGCCATAATTATATTATGCCTACGTTCTATATACTTCTCTAAATGAACGGGACTCGTTAGCTTACATTTCGGCAAAGCATTTAAGACCAATTCGATAGTTTCTTTATCTATGTTCCTTGCCTTCTACCTCTACGTTTTAATTCGGGAATTCTTCCAGTTTCCCGATACTCTCTCCATATCTGCTGAACCCTACGTTCGGATATATTTAGTTTCTTTGCCATGACTTTCGTTCTCTTTCCTTTCTCTTTCCATCTAATTATTTTTCGAATTTTCTTCTGGTTTAGATTCACCCTCTCATATTTTTATGAGTGTTATCATTCGAATATTTATAATATCATGTGCGAAATAATTTCGGGATACCATATTCGGGCATATACAAAAGAAAAATTTATATATCAAAAAATTAATAATGATGGCGATTAAGAGTTTTAGTGATTTGGAATACATTAAATTTAAATAAAATCATTGATTTTATATAAACACATAACAAAAGTACGGAGGAATGATTATGGCATTGAGACCAGGAAAGTGTTACAGAGGTGTGGATAAACCACCATATACAAGAAAAGAATACATAAGAGGAGTACCTCAGCCAAAAATCGTTCACTACATAATGGGAGACCTAAGAAGAGATTTTCCTATACAAATGAGTTTGGTTGCTAAGGAATCTGTACAAATAAGGCATAATGCATTAGAAGCAGCGAGAGTTGCAGGAAACAAATACTTAACGAAAAAATGCGGTAGAATGGGTTACAGATTCCAAATTAGGGTTTACCCACACCAAGTTTTAAGAGAACACAAGATGGCATGTGGGGCTGGAGCGGACAGGATTTCTGATGGTATGAGATTGGCATTTGGTAAGCCAATTGGAACAGCAGCAAGAGTAAGAAAAAACCAGCCAATTATAACAGTTTGGATAGAACCTGACAAACTCACTGATGCAAAAGAGGCTTTAAGAAGATGTGCTATGAAGTTGCCGGTTTCATGTAAGGTAGTAATTGAAAAAGGAAAAGAATTAGTCAAATAATTTTAAATAATTTATTTTTTTAAGTTTAAGTTAATTTATTAAATCCAATTTAGTGGTTTGTTGTGTTTTGTATTTAATTTATATATTTAAATTTATAATTAACGGCCCATACTCAAAAATATATATGAAAAGTTACAGAAAAGTTAAATGATGATAAAAATAATTAACTCTGAGAAATACAATTGAATTGAGTACAAAAGATATATATAAAACTTGGAGAAATGATTAACTGTAATGATAAAAACTTTCAGGTGGGGATACCATATGAAACTAATCGCATGGTTAGATGAACTCTCAAATAAGGACGTTAACATTGCAGGAGGAAAAGGAGCATCATTGGGAGAAATGTGGAACGCTGGCTTACCAGTCCCACCAGCATTTGTAGTTACCGCAGATGCATATAGATATTTTATTAGAGAAACAGGATTGCAAGACAAGATAAGAAAAATCTTAAGTGGACTTGACATTAACAATACAGAAAAATTAATCAAAGCATCAGAAGAGATTAGGAAGTTAATTGAAAGCGTTGAGATGCCAGAGGATTTAAAGTTGGCGATTATTGAATCATACAATAAATTATGTGAAATGAGTGGGGAAGATGAAGTTTTTGTTGCTGTAAGAAGTTCAGCAACCGCTGAGGATTTACCTGAGGCAAGTTTTGCTGGACAGCAAGACACATATTTGAATGTTAAAGGGGCGGAAAATGTTGTCAAATATGTGCGAAAATGTTTCTCATCATTATTTACTCCAAGAGCAATATTCTACAGAGAAGAGCAAGGCTTTGACCACTTTGAAGTTGCTCTTGCTGCTGTTGTGCAAAAGATGGTAAATGCAGATAAGGCAGGAGTGATGTTTACAGTAAATCCAATAAACAAGGACTACAATCAATTGGTTATTGAAGCAGCATGGGGATTAGGAGAAGGAGTTGTAAGCGGAACAGTTAGCCCAGACACGTACATTGTTGATAAAACCACATTAGATGTTGTAGATAAATACATCGCAAGAAAAGACTCAATGTTTATAAAAGATGAGACTGGGGAGACAAAAGAAGTTCCAACACCTGATGACTTGAAGGAAAAACAGGTTTTAGAGGAAAATGAAATAAAAGAATTGGCAAAAACTGGAATGAAAATTGAGAAACATTACGGAATGCCAATGGACATTGAGTGGGCAATTGAAAAAGGGGAAATATACATGCTCCAAGCAAGACCTATAACAACATTAGGGGACGGAGAAAAGAAGGAAGAAAAAGCAGAAGAATTTGAAGGAAAAATACTTGTTAAGGGTATTGGAGCATCCCCAGGAATCGCATCCGGGAAGGTTAAGGTTATCTTTGATATAAATGAAATTGGAAAAGTTGAGGATGGGGATGTTTTAGTTACAAAAATGACAACTCCAGATATGGTTCCAGCAATGAAAAGGGCATGTGCAATTGTTACCGATGATGGGGGTTTAACTTGTATAGAAGGGGATTCAAAGGTTTTAACAGATAGGGGCTTCTTAAAAATGAGAGATGTTTATGAGTTAGTTAAAAACGGAGAAAAATTAAAAGTTCTTGGTTTAAATGCAGAAACCTTAAAAACAGAATGGAAAGAAGTTATTGATGCCCAAAAGAGAGAAGCAAAGAGATATGAGATTGGAGTTTATAGAAAAAATAAAAATACAAAAGATACGATAAAAATCACTCCTGACCACAAATTCCCAATATTTGTTAATGGAATATTAAGTAAAGTGGAATTAAAAGACATCATAAGTAACAACTACTCAGTTTTAAGTATTGATCACATTCCAATGATTGAAGAAAAATACGAAACTTTATCAGATGTTATGTATTTAGGAGGAGTAATTTTATCTGATGGGCATATTGTTAAAAGAAATGGAAAACCAATAAGAGTGAGATTTACTCAAAAATGTGTTGAAGGTAAGAAAGAGTTTATAGAAAAAGTTAAAGAAGATGTTAAGTTAATTGGAGGAGAGTTTATTGAGATTGGTAATAGAAATAACGTTATTGAATATCAAACAAGTAGAAAAATGCCTTCTGAAATTCTGGGCTTTATTGAAGAGAATATCAACACCATCCCCCTCTATGCTACCGAAGATGAAATATCTGATTTAATAGCAGGATTTGTTGATGGAGATGGATGTTTAAGTGGAAAAAGAAGAATTGAGATATATCAAAACTCATCTCATACAAAAAAGATTGAGGGTCTAATTGTTGGGCTGTATAGATTAGGAATCATCCCAAGATTAAGATATAAAAAATCAACTGCAGTGATATACTTTAACAACAACTTAGAAACCATACTACAAAGAACAAGGAGAATTAAATTAGATAAATTAAAGGAGTTCAAAAAACCAGTTGAAGATAAAAAGTTGATAGATATATCCCAAATATTGCCAGAACTTAAAGAATTTGATTATAGGGGCTATTTACACAAGACATACAAAGAAAAATTGTTCATTGGAGTTAATAAATTAGAAAAATACCTTAACAAAATAAATAAAGATAGAATTGAAAAAATAAAACAAAAAATCAAAGTTCTAAAAGAAAGCGATATTTATTCAATTAGAATAAAGAAGATTGGAGAGGATTATGGAGAAGTTTATAATATAACAGTTAAAGCAGAAGATGACTTCAACCACAACTATATTGTCTGGACTAGATATTATACCCCAATAGTTGTATTCAACTGCCATGCTGCAATCATCTCAAGAGAATTGGGAACTCCTTGTGTTGTAGGAACAAAAGAAGCAACAAAAGTACTTAAAGATGGCATGATTGTTACTGTTGATGGGGAGAAGGGAATTGTCTATGAAGGAGAACTTAAGAAAAAAGAGGAAGAAAAAGAAGTTATAAAACCAGTAATCCAAGAAATGCCAATAATTACTGCAACTGAAATTAAGGTAAATGTCAGTATGCCTGAGGTTGCTGAGAGGGCAGCGGCAACAGGGGCAGATGGGGTTGGGCTTTTAAGAGCAGAACACATGATACTTGGAACTGGAATACACCCAAAGAAGATTTTAGAGGAAGATGGAGAAGAGGCTTTAGTTGAAGTATTTGCAGAGGGTATAAGGAAGGTTGCAGATGCGTTCTATCCAAAACCAGTAACATATAGAACATTAGATGCTCCAACAGATGAATTTAGAGGGTTAAAAGGAGGAGATGACGAGCCAATAGAACACAACCCAATGTTGGGTTGGAGGGGAATAAGAAGAAGTTTAGATGAGTTAGAGATATTGAAGTGTGAATTAAAGGCAATTAAAAAATTGAGAGAAGATGGTTACAAAAACATAAACATTATGATTCCGCTTGTTACACACCCAGATGAGGTTAGAAAAGTCAAAGAAATTGCAAGGGAAGTTGGTTTGGAGTTAGGAAAAGATATCGAATTTGGTATAATGGTTGAAACCCCAGCAGCAGCATTGATTATTGAGGAATTTATAAAAGAAGGTATCAACTTTGTAAGTTTGGGAACAAACGACTTAACCCAATACACCATTGCAATAGATAGAAACAACGAATTGGTCTCAAAATACTACATGGAGCATCATCCAGCGGTGTTGAAGTTGATTGAGTATGTTATAAAAACATGCAAGAAACATGGAATTAAGACCTCAATCTGTGGGCAGGCAGGAAGCAGACCACATATTGCTGAGAAGTTAGTGGAGTGGGGAATAACAAGTATCTCTGCAAATATCGATGCAGTTGATACAATTAGAAAGGTTGTTGCAAGAACAGAGCAAAAGATTATCCTCGAAGCAATTAGGAATAAAAAACTATAATTAATAATTCTTTTTTTATTTTTTGATTTTGATTTTAATTTTATTTTGAAGTGTGACTATAAAATTTGAATTTTATAATATTGTTAAAGATAACTTTTTTATTTTGATGGAGATAATTAATTTAAAGAATACACTTAATAATAAATCTAATAAATTTAAAATCTGACAGTGTGGTTACGATAATCCGTTATTTATCAATTCTTTACTACACTCTTTAACGACTTTATAAAACGATAGTCCATATTTGTATCTCAATATTCTATACAGTTTGATACTATCGCCATAAATCTAACAAATCCAATATTGCTCTTTTCAGACGTTAGATAGTTTCCTTCGATTTCTAAAATCGATTTGTCTCTTCGCTTGCGGAGCAAGCGAGCAGTGAAATACTTAGTATTTCACCCAATCGATGTTTTTACCTTGTGATAACAGGTGAGTTACGAAAAACCGTAGGTTTTTCGTTTGATTCTTCTATCTTCGATCTCTTCATATACTCGCTTATAATATCCTCTGCCTTCTTTTTATAGTTTGTAAATACTAGATACTTAGGTTTTCGCTTACGAAGTAAGCGAGCAACGAAATGCGAAGCATTTCGTCTTAATTTCTGATTTTCCATCAACATTGCAATGATTTTAACTTACCAACATAAGGACCATAAACTTTTTCACTCCATCTCCTTAGTAGTGTTGAATCGATTATTGTAGTATATTTAAATCTATTGTCATCCAAAATATCGGAAGGTTAGATAGTTGAACATATAAACAAAACTCATTTTTTGATAGTTTTTGTAGGTTTTTAACGATAGTTGTTCTGTGAATTCCAGAAATATCCTCTGAAAATGCTTTGATGGTTTTTATCGGCGTTAGCGTTCTAACCTGTGCGAACTTGGATAATCCCTCTGAACAGTTAAATCCTAAACTATTTATAGAATTAGTGAGTATATTATTAAGTGCTGTTAGCATAGGAGATGCACCGTTTTTTAACGAGTTATTTAAGTGCTACCTATTTCTATTTTTTGGTTTTAATTTTAATAGTGTTAAATCACACTATCAGTAATTTAAATAGTATTTTGCAAGAGGGGGACAAATGCAAAATAACACATGTCGAAGATTTTATAAAACATTTAAATAAATAAATTAAGATGATAACATGCAAAATAACAAAAAAGTTGTTGTTGGAGGAACTTTTGATATATTACACGAAGGGCATAAAAAACTCATAATCTTTGCATCAAAGTTAGGGAAATTGTTTATTGGAATCACAAGTGATGAGTTTGCAAAAAAATATAAAAAACATAAAATAAACCCATTGGATGTAAGAATAAATAATTTAAGGAAATTTTTAGACGAAAATAACATTGATTATGAGTTGAAGGTTATAGATGACCCCTATGGGGATGCAATAGAAAATGATTATGATGCTATTGTAGTTTCTCCTGAAACCAAAAAAACTGCCGAAAAGATCAATGAAATTAGGGTGGAAAAAGGATTAAAACCTTTAAAGATTTATGTTTATGATTATGTTTTTGCAGAGGATGGAAAACCTATATCAACAACAAGAATAAGAAAAAAAATAATAGATGAAAAAGGGCATTTACTCAAAAAACCATAGTTTCTTTTTTTGCTTAGTATATAAAGTTTCTTGAGGGGTTTAAATGGATGTAATAATTATTGTAATGAATTTGATATTAATCGGTTACCTACTTAAATATCTAAAATTGTTAAAGGAAAGCGATAGGATTGCACTAAACAATATAGTTGTTTATATAACCATGCCAGCAACGATATTCCTTACAATAATGACAAAGGTCTCCCCATCAGATTTATTTGAATTTTTAAAACTACCATTTGCAATAATTTTAACTGATTTAATTTGTGGAGTTTTATCTTATTTTGTTGGAAAATCGTTTTTAAAGTTGGATAATAAATCATTGGGGGGATTTATTCTTGTTTGTATGCTTGGAAATACTGGATTTTTAGGATATCCCATAGCGTATGGATTTTATGGTGATGATGGTTTAGCAAGGGCGATATTTTGCGATATGGGCGGAGTTTTTGCAACCATGTTATTTGGAACGTACGTTGGGATAAAATTTGGGAAAAATTCGGGGAATATATTAAAAGAGTTCTTGAGATTCCCTCCACTAATAACTGGAATTTTTACAATAATTTTGATATTTTTTGGGATAAAATTGAACAACTTCCCCTCATTTATAATAAAAACACTTGAATATTTATCAAGTGCCACCATACCATTAATTATGCTCTCTCTTGGTTTGTCTTTATCTCCATCAGCGGCAAAATTTGGAGTTTTTTATGGAATTTTAGCATCCTTATTTAGATTTGGTGTTTCCCCAGTCGCTGCATATTCGCTATCTGATATATTTTTAATAAATGGATTAGAAAAAAAGATTCTTGTCATTGAAAGTGCCATGCCATCTGCGTTGATGACTTTGGTTTTATCAACCCTCTATGAGTTGGATGTCAAATTGGTTGCATCATGTTGCTTCATAACCACAGCATTGTCACTTGGAATTATCCCAATTGTTTACAGTTTAGTTGAAATACTTCTAATATAATAAATATATACAACAAATTCTTTGTTTATTTAAGGTGGTTGTTATGAACAGGGGGCAAGTATCCATTGAATTGATTATACTTATTTTATTAGTTATTGTTGGAGCATTGATTGTTGAAATCAGCATTCCAAAACAACTATTCCAATCCTTAGAAGGTCCAAAATCATTAAAAAATGCGACATTTGTGGGCTTTTCCATCCATAAACCAATAATAAACGGCAATGTAACTAACAATAAAGGTGTGGAAGAAAATATTACTTCAAATGAATTGTTTACTATTGGTTACACAAACATAATAATAAAAGGTTCCCCATCACTATACCTACTAAGTAGCACATCCAAAAATGGAACCCCAGTTTATGATGGAGATGTTATTGAAAATAATGGAAACTCCATAAAATTCTACTATTTGGCTGAAAATACGTCAAAAATATCCATATTTGTTAGAGGCTCATCAATAACCCGAGTTTCCAATATAAAATATATTAAGAATATATCTACTCTTGAGGTTGATGGGAGTGGAAATATTAGGATCGGTGTTGTGGTTGATGGTGTGAATATTGGAACAATTGGGAAAATTATCGTGCATGGTGGGGGTAGTGGAGGGTCTGATCTCTATTTCCACAACTGTATTATTGAAAAAATAGGCAGTATTGTGTTAAGTGGGGGCGGTAGTGGAAATCAGAATCTCATAATAAATAATTGTAACATAACAGAATTCCCAGAAAATTCAACGATAAAAGGAAATGCAAAAATTGTCATATACTCAAGTTACATAAATGGGGAGTACGTTGATTATAAGGAGATTACACGATAATTTATTGATAATTTTAATCTAACTGAAAGATATTGGTTATTTAACCCCAATATTTGCTCCCAAGGATTTCATCACATCGACAAAATTTGGGAAAGATATCTTTACAGCATCTTCTCCTTCAATTACAGTTTCCCCTTCCGCCTTCATTCCTGCAATTGTGAATGCCATAACCAATCTGTGGTCATGATAGGTGTTTAATTTTGCTCCTTTTAATTTTTTAACGCCCTCTATTATTAATCCATCTGGTTTTTCTGTTATTTTTGCCCCCATTTTGCTCAATTCCTTTGCACATGCAGATAATCTATCACATTCCTTCAATCTAACATGCTCACCATTGTAGATGGTGGTTTTTCCTTCTGCAAAGCATGCCAAAACAGATATTGTTGGAACTAAGTCAGGAATATCCTTAACATCAATATCAATACCCTCCAAGTTATACTCTCCTTTAATAATAACTTTATCATCCTTAACCTTAACATCTGCCCCCATTTCTTTGACAATTTTTATTATTGCCTTATCTCCTTGCTTTGAGTCTTTGAAGAGGTTGTTTATTGTTATATCTGAATTAAATAAAACCCCTGCCGCAACAAGATAGGATGCTGATGAGTAATCACCTTCAACAGTGTAATCTATTGCCTTATATTTCTGATTTCCATAAACTAAAAATCCTTTCTCTGTCTCATCAATTTTTATTCCAAATTTGCCTAAAACGTCCATGGTAATTTCCAAATATGGTTTTGATTTTAATGGGGATGTTAAAAATATTTCCGTATCATTTTCATTAAACGGCAATGTCATCATCAATGATGTTATGAATTGGGAACTTATATCTCCTCTTATCTTAACAACATCCCCCTTCAACTTTCCTCCTTTAACAATTATTGGGGCGGTTCCATTTTCTTTTGATGAAAACGCCTCTATGTCAAGTTGCTTTAATGCATCCAATAAAGGTTGCATGGGTCTTTTTCTTATTGAATCATCTCCAGTTAAAATTGCGTATCCCTTTGGAATTTGGGATGAGACTCCAGTTAAAATTCTTAAGGTGGTTCCACTATTTCCAATATCTATTATGTTGTCTGGTGTTTGCGGGGAAGTTCCATTAACAACCCACTCTTCTTCATTTAACTCAATCTCTGCTCCCAGCATCCTGCATCCATGAACAGATGAAAGGCAATCATCCCCATTTAGAGGATTTTTTATTCTTGATGTCCCCTCTGCCAAAGATGCTCCTATAACTGCCCTATGTGTGTAGGATTTTGATGGCGGGGCATTAACAACTCCTTCAATCCTCTCAGTTTTCCTAACAATCAACATATTATCACCAATAAAATTAATGAAAAACAAAAATAAAAAATGTCTCAGTTACCCCAGGTCTCCTCATAAATCAGGAGGGATGACTCTCATCATCGACATTTTTTAAATAAAGGTTTTAGGTATATTTATAGTTGTGTGCGTTAAAAATTGAACAATAACTCCAATAAATTTTAGGTGCTAAAATCCTTAATTTTGAATTTAAAGGAAGAATAGGGGTTATTTGAAATATTTTAATGTTTATAGATAAGTTTAAAAAATTTCGCACACAACTATAATGTTATTGCAATTGGTGGGGGATTATGGAAAAGGAAGTTATAAAAAGTAAGGAATTTATTGATAGATTTGTTGAATGTTTGGAGAAGGGGGAGGATTTTACGTTAGAGGATTGTATTGTTGAAGGAGATGTTGATATTTTGGATATTTATGATAGAATTAAGGATGATGAGGAATTAAAACGGTTAATTGATAAACAAAAAGACACAGATGTGATAACTATAACTACAAATGCAGGTATAAACCTTAGTTTCTATAATGTTGAATTCAATGGTAACTTTCAAATGTTCAAATTCAAAATAGAGATTGTGGAAACAATTAAGAAAATATCTATTAAAATACTATTGGGAAGTGTAAATTTTATAGAATCTACATTTAAAGGAAAAGTTGATTTTAGGTGTTCAGAAATTCAAGGTGAGGTCACTATTATAGATTCAACATTTATGGAAGATATTATTTTTCGGGAATCAACATTTAAAGAGGACGTCTATTTTGAAAAATCAGATAAATTTGAAAATAATTTGGTAATTAAAGGTGAAATTAATTTTACTGACTCAATATTTGAGAAAAATGTTTATTTTATGGATTCGATAGTATTTAAAAAGAAAGTTGATTTTAATAACTCAACCTTTAAGGGAAATGTGTATTTTGAGAATTTAGTATTTGAAAAAATATTAGATTTTAGTAGTTCAACGTTTGAAGGGAATGTTAACTTTAATGGTTTGATAATATTTGAAAGAGGAGCTGACTTTAGAAACTCAACATTTGAAAAAAATGTTAGTTTTTGGTATCCGAAATTTAAATGGGATGTTATTTTTGAAGGTTCAGAATTTAAAGAAAAGGCGTATTTTCATGGTTTAACAGTAGAAGGAAAAGCGAATTTCAACAATTCAATATTTAGTGGAAAAACTTATTTTAGTCATTCGACATTTGAGAAATGGATTAGTTTTAGGGGTTCAGAATTTAAAGGAGATGTCAATTTTAGCGATTCAAAATTTAAAGAAAAGGCGGAATTCACTTATTTAACATTTGAGAAGGATGTTAATTTTTCAAATGTTATTTTCAATAAAGCAAAATTTTTCAATGCAACCTTTAAATCTCGTGCAGATTTTAGAGGAATCTGTTTTGTGTTGTTATCTTTTGTTGATTGCACATTTGAAGATTTATTATTTAGAAAAGGTAAAATTAAGTTTGAAAAATCTAAGAAGGTTGAAATTAATTTAGAAAAACCTAATGACCAATGGATACATACAATAATTAATATAATTAAAGGTGAATGCTTAGCAATCTTTCTTAATGTCCAATTTCTAAACAAACATGCAAAAATAGAAAACTTCCCATTATCAAAAACGTCCTTTTTAAAAACAGATGTTAGAGAAGTGATGTTATTATGCAATATTAAAAAAGAAAAGATTTTAAGCCATAAACTTCTAAAAAATGATAAAAATAATGAAGGAATATATAAGGAGACATATAACATCCTTAAAAACCACTTAGATTATAAATCAGTCCTTGCAGAATATAGGAATTTAAGAATATCCATTGAAAATAACAGAACTTACATTGAAGCATCTGATTTATACAAAATGGAAATGGAGTTAATAAAAGAATATTCAAATAATGAATTTGAAAAATATATTATCAAAGCTTATGGAGCAATATCTGATTATGGAGAATCAATAAGTATACCAATATTTTGGTTTGTTATTTTAATATTTACAACACCATTTGTTTTAATACTTTTTCATTGTTTAAATTCTCTTATAAATATCCAAATTCCAAACACAATTCTAGATTTTTTATTATTGTATGCAGAATATCTAAAATCAGTGTTGGGATCTAAATTCTACATAGGAGATGGTAAAACCTTAATGGATACAATAATTTATTGCATATACAGTATATTATCAATAATTATACTGGGTAATCTCTATATAGCACTGAGAAGAAAATTAAGTAGAAAATAACGCCATTTTTTATTGGTGGTGAATCTATGAATGAACTTGAAATAATAAACCTCATCTCAAAAAACCTAACTTATAAAGGGAATGCCATAAAATCTATTGGAGATGATTGTGCAGTTTTTGAAATAAATAAAACTTATTTGGTAATAACAACAGATATGATGTTCAAATCCACTCATTTTCCAGACATATTAACTCCATTTCAAATAGGTGGGAGATTAATTACTGCAAACGTCTCAGATATTGCGGCAATGTGTGCAAAGCCATTGGGGATTGTGGTTTCTATTGGAATTAGTAAGGAATATGCAAACAAAAAATTTATAGACGAGTTATCTAAGGGCTTAAACTTCATGGCAGAAAAATACAAATGCCCCGTAGTTGGAGGAGACACAAACAAATCAAATGAACTAACTTTATGCGGAACTGCATTTGGTCTAACGGACAACCCAATATATAGAAAGGCAGAGATTGGGGATGATATTTGCATAACTAATGATTTAGGGAGAGTATTTTGTGCATTGAAGATGATTGAGATGAGAGATAAAGGTATAATAAACAAAAACCAATTTAACAAACTTATGGAAAAATATCCAAATATAACGAAGAAACTCTGCGAGCCAGAGGCAAGAGTAAAAGAGGGCATTTTAATAAATAGATTGATAAATTCTTCCTGCGACATTTCCGATGGATTGGCAAAGGATTTGTTTTATATTGGAGGATTTGAGATATATTCAGAGGAGTTATTAAAGGTAGTTCCAGAGGATGTTTTTGAGTTTTGTGAGGAATTCAATATAAATCCAATAGAGGCGGTGTTGAATAGTGGAGAAGAATTTGAATTGTTATTTACAACAAAAAAATATTTGAAAGTAAAGGAGGAATTAAAAAGAATAAATACAAAGGTTGTTAAGATTGGAAGGGTTATTGAAGATGGAAGATACTTGGATGACAATGTTTTTAAGTTTGGAGGTTATTTGCATAGGTGGTAGATGTGGATAAATGGGAAAAGACAATTTTAAAATTCTTCATTTTGACTCCTATTGTTTATATTATTATGAAACCCCTTGAGAATTTTTTGATAAAGTATGTTACCTTTCATAGTTATTTAATTTTGAAAATGTTTGAGGAGTGTTATTTAGAGGGCAATATAATCCATTTAAGTAATTTGTCGATTGAGGTTATAGGGGTATGCACTGGAGTTTCCCTAATGGCAATATACATCTCATTGGTTATCGTTACGGCAAAAAACTTTAAAGAATTTATTTTAGGTTCTTTTATTGGAATATCCTTAATCTATTTTGGAAATATCATTAGAATATGTTTAATTGCATTTATTGGAACTCATGAAACCTACAACATCCAAACAATACATGATATAATTAGTTACATAGATGTTCCAATAACAGTATTTGCAGCATTACTTTGGTTAAAAATACAGGATCTAATTAACAGGTGAGAAATTGAATCTACAATATATAAGAGTAAATACACTAAAGATAAATCCAGAAACATTAAAAAATAGGTTGGAAAATAAAGGGGTTGTATTGAAAGAGACATTTTTACCTTATGCCTTTGAGGTTCTAAAATCTCCATTCTCTATTGGAGCAACACCAGAGTATTTGTTTGGATACTACTTTGTTCAAAGCATCTCCTCAATGATACCACCAATAGTTTTAAACCCCTCAAAGGATGATTTAGTTTTGGATATGTGTGCTGCTCCAGGTGGGAAAACAACACATTTGTCCCAACTTATGGGCAATGAAGGGGTTATCGTATCTGTTGAAATAAAAAGTAGTAGGATGAAGAGTTTAAAGGCAAATATAAATAGGATGGATATAGCAAATGTTATTATGCTAAATATGAATGCATTGCATTTGAAAGAAAAGAATTTAAGGTTTGATAAAATATTATTGGATGCTCCATGTAGTGGGAATGTAATAAAAGATAAAAGTAGAAATGTAACAAAAGAAGACATAATATATTGCTCAAATAGGCAGAAGGAACTTATTGATGTGGGAATTGATTTATTGAAGGAAGGCGGGACTTTGGTTTATAGCACATGTTCATCCGAAGAGGAGGAAAATGAAGGGGTTATAGAGCATATATTAAATAAGAGGGATAACGTTGAACTTCTGCCAATTGAAAATAGTTTTGAAAGGATAAATGTTATTGAAGGGGGGATAAAAGGAACTTTAAGAGTAGTCCCCCCAAATGAACCCTTCTTCATAGCAAAACTTATAAAAACTGAGGATTAACTATTTATTTTGGGTTTTTTGGTTTTCTTGGAGCAATCATTGTTTCACCCCCACAGGTTCTAATATACACTGAATTCGTAAGGTATATAAAGAGATATTCAAAAAATTCAAACCTTCTTTTTGAAGTTTATTTTAAAAAAGGTGTAGTAAATGCCAAAAAAGATTCATGACAAATTAAAAATAATGGAAGAAATACTAATTCTTGGCAAAAAAGGGGAAGAATTAACAATATACAACATCACAAAGAAACTCAATCAAAATATTAAAAACCTAAAATGTGTTGATATTGAAAAACATTATATCAAAGAACAAACTATAAGTGATGCAATAAACGAACTAAGGAAATTAAATTGTTTGGAGATTAAGTCCACTGAAAGAACAAAAACTGGAAAAGAAAAAAAGATATATAAATTAACAGAAAACTCTGAAAAGATTTTTGAAATTTATAAGAAAAATTATTCAAAAATACATAAAATTCTAAAAATTATGAAATCTGATGGGATTTCTGATGATGAATTGGATGTTGTTATTTTTATATTAAAAAGATTATTAAGGTGATTTTTTGGGCGAAGGTGTAGTTATTGATGGTAGTTATTTGGAGGGTGGAGGGCAGATTGTTAGAACTGCAATATCTTTATCTGCATTAACTCAAAAACCAGTGAAGATAATAAATATTAGGAAAAAAAGGAAGAATAAAGGACTTTCTCATCAACACGTTGCATGTGTAAAGGTGGTTAAAAAATTGTGTAATGCAGATGTTGATGGACTCTATGTTGGTTCAGAGGAATTAACCTTTTATCCAAATAAAATATCCCCAAAAAGTTTTAAACTTGATATTGGAACCGCTGGGAGTATTTCTTTGGTTATTCAGACACTTCTTCCCATCTCTGCAGTTATAAAAAAACCAACAACCATAACCGTAACTGGTGGGACTGATGTGAAGAATGCCCCGCCAATTGACTATATGAAAAATGTGGTTTTGAAAGTTTTGGGTTTTGTGGGGGTTGATGCAAATATAGAGGTTTTAAAGAGAGGATTTTATCCAGAAGGTGGAGGAGTTGTGAGATTAACATTAAAACCTTCAAAAATAAAAGAGATTGAATTGGTTGAACATAGTAGGGATAAAAAAGTAGGAGGCATTGCCTACGCTCAGAATTTAACCAATGACATTCCAAAAAGAATGAGAAAATCCTGCTCAGAATTGTTAATGAAGAATAGTTATCTCCCAAATATAAAACTTGAAAACTCAAAGGACACATCAACCGGGGCAGGGATAGTTTTGTGGTGTGATACTGTTGGAGAAAGTTGTTTGGGGGAGAAAGGCCTAAGATCAGAAATCGTTGGAAAGATGGTTGCTGAAAAGTTATTGGAAGAACTTAAAAGTGGAATGGCTTTAGATAAATATATGGGAGACCAAATAATACCATTCTTAGCAATGGGAAAAGGTAGAGTTGGAATTTCAAAAATAACCAACCATACACGCACAAACATCCATGTTGTGGAAAATTTCTTTGATGTTAAATTTAAAATTGAGGAATATGATGAAAATGGTTGTAATGGCTATACGATTGAGATTTATGAGGGATAATATGTTTAGATATTTTGAAACTACTGCCGATATGGGAATTATTGCAGAAGGGGAAACTTTGGAGGAGGCATTTTCCAATGCTGCAAAGGGGTTATTTAATCTCATGGTTAATATAGAAAATGTTGAAAAAAAAGAAAAAAGAACCTTTGAAGTTTCTGCAGATGATTTATGTGATTTATTGTATGATTTTTTAACTGAACTTCTAATTTTGCATGATAGCGAGTTTTTAGTTTTTTCTGAGTTTGATGTAGAGATGGATAAAGAAGGGGAAATTTTTCATTTAAAGTGCATAGCATTTGGGGAAGAATTTGACAAAGAAAAACATGAGCCAAAAGAAGAAGTTAAAGCAATAACCTATCACAAGATGGAAATTAAGCATGAAGGGGATAAATGGGTAATTAAATTTATTGTTGATCTATAGTTATTGAATTACGCTTCCATAGACAACATGTATGCTTGATCTGCCCAATAATCCAAAATCTCCTTTATACTCCCTCTATTCTTTTTCATTCTCGCCATTTGTTTTAATACTTTGACGGTGTTTTTCATCTCTTCCTCAGTCATAAACGGGGCTTTTAAAAGTATTTCTATGGCTCTTTTATCAATTTCATCCATAGTATCCCTACCCTATTTATTATTATTTTTGAAATTAGTATTATCATATATATACTTTTCCATTCATGTTATTACTAAAATCTTTTTAGGGATGTTATTAGATATTTGTTCATAATATTTAAAATTTTCTTTATAATTTATAAAAATTTCTTTATTTAGAACTGGGGTATTATATAACTTTATGGGCTAATCTAAAAATCTATAAAAAGCGTTGGAATATAGAAACAAGATTTAGAATGTTTAAAGACCTAAAAATAAAAACGAAATCAGGACTTTAAAGGTTAGGTTGTTTCTATTTATACTTAGAGCGATAATCCATAACTTTTGGATTTGGATGAAACATAAAAACGAAATTCCTTATAATTTAAATTATAATTTAAAAGAATTTATTATATCAATTAACGACTTTGCAAACTTGTATTGCAAACCTTCCTTTGATTATGGTGGTAATACTCGGTTGTGTATATCTAATGCATATTCGGAGATACTGGTATATTAAAAACCTCAAATAAATTTGAATATTGCGATTCATTTTAAATTTAAGACGAATACAACATTTAGGTTTTTAGATGACATACTCTCCGCCCTAAAGGGCGGAGTTTCTTTAGGAGAGCAGAGGGTTTATAAGCCTCACCCTCCGCGGGTTGCCAAGCCCACTATCCCTACTCCTTTCGGGGTTCGGGACTACCTTAAATAAGATATTTCTTGCTCCATTAATATCAGCATTAATAACTATCCCACAATTCGAACAAACATATAAACCTCTGTATTTTCTATTTGATTTCTTTATTACTCCACAAACGCTACATTTTTGTGATGTATAACTTTCATTGATTAGTTCTACATCGATACCTAACTCCTCTACCTTGTAGGTTATCATTTTAACCAATTTTCCAAATGGTATTCTATGGAGTTGCTGGTTAACTCTATCTCCTATGTCTATTTTTGTTATTCCCTTGCTTAAATCACCTACAACAATCCTTGAAACGCTCTTTTCCTTCGCTAACTCTACAATCCATCTACTAATTTTATGCATGTAGTCTTTAACGTAATTCTTTTCCTTAACTGTCAACCTTGCTAATCTCTTGCAATTCTTTAATCCTTGGTTAGCAATCTCTGATACTATCGATGCTTTTTTCTTAGCAAACCACCTTAATTTAGACAACAAAATTCTGCCATCGAATATGAATGACTGTCTCTCATTCTGTATAACGACCGTCGCTAAATTTTTAACACCTAAATCAATAGCCATCACTTTATCTTTGCTGAACTTCCCTGGATTAACTACTTTTCTATAAATCAAGTGCAACACATAAAAGCTCTGCCCGTAGAGGTCATGCGGAACAATCTCTACTTCCTTAACATTCATGGAATCGAGCGGTAGAGTTCTCGGCAACTCTACCCATAAGAACTTGGACTCGATTCCAAACTTTTTTTAAGTATTGCTTAGTTTGCTTTGACAGCGATAATCTTAACTTGTTGTCGATAATTCTAAATCCGTCTTTTTTCCACTTAACTGGAAAGTGTCCATCTTTCGGTTGGAATCTCGGTCTTTTTGTGTGCTGTTTAAAAGTATTAATCCAAGCGATTTTTAGTTTCTGCAGAACTACCTGGGCTGATTGTGAGTGAAGATTTTTATACCAAAAATTATTCTTTAATTTCTTTTCTAATTCGGTTATTTTTATATTGCCTTGTGTTATTTGATAGTTAGCAATATTCCATAATTTCGATGCGGAATAAGTTAAATGGTTTAGTATAATTAATTGTTCGTTGGTTAGTTTTCTTGTTAGGTTTATGGTTAAAACTCGAGTTACTTCCAACTTAGACACCTTTTTGGCTGTCTATATATTGTCTAATAACATCGAGTGTTACTATTCCAACGGTTGATATAAATCTACCTCGTGTCCATAATGTCGGTAGTTTTCTTTTTAGCTCTGGAAACTCGTTTCTTAATCTATTTGAGGTATATCCTTTAATCTGTGCAACGATTTTGTTTATTCCAATTGTTGGGTCTGCATCTAACAATAAATGAACATGGTCTGGTGCGATAACCATATCTAAAACTTCGGTGTTGAGTTCTTTACACCTTTTTTTAATTAGTTCTTCTAATCGTTCTTTTATCTTTCCAGTTAATACAGGTCTTCGATATTTTGGGCAAAATACTACATGATATTGACAACTATATACAATGTGCTTATTCTTATTGTGATGGTATTTCTTTGGTGGCGATTTCAATTCCATAACAACCACCAAATATTATATAGATAAAAATTATATGTAAATTTTGCTATATATGTTTAATCTATCTAACTAATAAAATAGCCCCACCCATATCCCCTATCTCCGAGCATAGCGAGGAGAGTAACAAAAACCGTAGGTTTTTGTCTGAATTCATCACCGCCCTTTAGGGCGGTGCTTTCTTAGCAACAATCAATGGTAAATTTTAATAAAATTTGCAAACAACATACTTTGAAATTGTTGTGTCGTATAAAATCAATAATAAAAAAATTTAGGTGCATACTATGGAAGAGGAACTGCAGAAGTTGGAGGGGATTCCAAAGAAGATATACGAGGATATAGACAAAGATATTGAGATAAAATCTCTCCTAAAAATGTCCAATATAATGGCTGTTAAAAGAATGGGCTTTAATGACCACGGAAAAACCCATGCAAAAATCGTAGCAAACAATGCAATAAAAATACTTAAAATTCTCTACAAAAATGGTATTGAACCAAGTTTTGTGGAGGATTATAACGGAACTTTTGAAGATTCATTGGTTATTGTTCTTCTCTCCGCATATTTGCACGATATTGGAAATGCAGTTCATAGATTTAATCATCATTTCCACTCCACATACTTAGCAAGGCCTATCTTAGAGAGAATACTAAAAAAATACTACAAAAACCCAACTCCAATTATAACTGAAACCCTTCATGCCATTTATTCCCACAATGAAGGGATAATGGGACAAACTATTGAGGCTGGAGTTGTTGCAGTTGCAGATGGGACAGATATGACGGAAGGGAGGTCAAGGGTACCAATATGCAAGGGATGCTATGACATTCACTCAGTCTCAGCAGCATCAATAAAAGAGGTTATTATAATAGGACTTTCGCAAATACATTTAAATACTTAGATTAACAATAAACCAGTTTCTTTACATAAAGAGATTATGG
>NZ_AGJL01000020.1 GCF_000243455.1 Methanotorris formicicus Mc-S-70
TTTCCATAAACACTGCAACGATTTTAACTTTACCAACATCGGAGATATTCACGATTTTAGCAGATAATCTAAACTCTATTCCATTAACAGTCCTTAATTTAAGCTTATCTTCGCTAAAATCCATCCTAAACAATTCTTCTACCTTAACCTTCTTACCGAAATACTCGACTATAATGTTTTTCCTAAGTTTACCAATATATTCCATTCCCAATTCTTTAGATTCCTTCATAATTTTCTTTGTCGTTACAAAAGTGTCTCCTACGACCGTCCCGATATCTATATGAGTTAAGAATCTAATAATTTCGATGAATATGTCTGTGGATTTTTTGTCCAAGTGGTTTTATTGTAGTGTAAATCGAATATATCCCTTTTTCGTGATAAATACAGCAGTTTATCTGCTCTTGATATGGTTTGCTATGTCTTTCGATGTAGTTATATCGAATATTGCAACCATAACCTTTTTACTCCATCTCCTTAGTAGCGTTGAATCGATTATTGCAGTGTATTTAAATCTATTGTCATCAAAAATATCGGGAAGGTTGGATAGTTGAGTATACAAACAAAACTCATTTTCTGATAGTTTTTGTAGGTTTTTAACGATAGTCGTTCTGTGAATTCCCGAGACATACTCTGAAAATGCTTTGATAGTTTTTATTGGCGTTAGTGTTCTAACCTGTGCGAACTTAGATAACTCCTCCGAACAGTTAAATCCTAAACTATTTATAGAATTAGTGAGTATATTATTAAGTGCTGCTAGCATGGAGGTTTCACCGTTTTTTAACGAGTTATTCAAGCACTACATATTTCTATTTTTGGTTTAAAGTTAATATTGTTAAATCACACTATCAGTAATTATTGAAGGAAATGTTGAGAGGGTTAAATACATTGGTTATAAAATGACCTCTGGAAAAATCATAATCAACGGAAATGTTGGAATCCAGTTAGGTTCTGAGATGAAAGGAGGAGAGATAATTGTTAATGGAAATGCTGGAAATTGGGTTGGAAGGGAAATGAAAGGCGGATTAATAAAAATTAATGGAAACGCTGGGGACTATGTCGGTTCTGCTTATAGAGGAAGTTGGCACGGAATGAAAGGGGGAAAATTATTGTTGAAGGAAACGCTGGGAATAATATTGGAGGAGGTTTATCTGGCGGAGAAATTATCATAAAAGGCAATGTTGGGCAGTTTTGCGGTATTAGGCAAAATGGTGGGTTCATATACATTGGGGGAAACGCAGAAAGGGCTGTTGGGGTAGAGATGTCAAAAGGAGATATTGTTGTTTGTGGAAGAATAAGGTTCTTTGCCCCAGGATTTGAGTTTGCTAATGAAGAGGTTGATATAAACATCAATGGAATGCAAATTAACGGAGAATTCCTTAAATTTGTTGGAGATTATGCAATAAAAAGAAATCCAAAAGGAAAACTCTACGCTTTAAAAGAAAAAAACCTTGGATTGATAGAGCCTGAGTTGTATGAATGCTATGAAGGTTACAGATATGATGGAGGAATTAAAGCCCTCCTTAACACAGGAAGCACCGTTGTGCAAGGGGAAATTATCAAAGGAGGAAAGAAGTTTACTGAAAAATATGTTAAAGAGTGTGCTGTCTGCTATATCCACCCAAAAGACTATGTCCACCTTGGAGAGCCAGAGTATGTGAATGTAATTAGCGAAGATAAGAAATCATGCATAACACTAAAAGCCATTCCTGATGATTCTCTCCAAGAGGGAACCGTCTTTATTCCAAGGTCTATTTGGGCTAATATTGTTATTGGCTCATACACAGAATCAATGGGTTCTCCACTCTATAAGGGGTGTTATGTATATGTTGAGCCAGTTAAAGAAAAAGCTGAGATACTAACCGCTGAAGAGATTATGAAAAAGATATATGGGTGAGAGTTATGGCTATGAAAGTTTTTAGGGGCATAACTTGTCCTGTCTGTGGGATGGCGTGTGATGATATAGAAGTTTGGTATGATGAAGAAAAGCAAGAGATAATTGCAAGGAATGTGTGTAGGGAAGGAGCACCAAAGTTTCAAGAAGTTGTAAGTCCACACAGAATAAGAGAACCAATGATAAAGAAAAATGGGGAGTTTATTAAAGTTAGTTGGGAAGAAGCAATAAATAAAGCAGCAGAGATCTTAGGCAATGCAAAAAGACCACTCTTATTTATGGGTGCTGAGACATCAGCAGAGGCACATATCGTTGGATTGCACATGGCTGAATATCTTGGAGGAGTTGCTGATTCAAACTCAACAATATGACACGGGCCAACATTAATGGGGATTCAAGAGGCTGGACTTCCTGGCTGCACCGCTGGAGAGGTTAAGAATAGGGCTGATTTAATAATCTTCTGGGGATGTAACCCAATGCACTCCCACCCAAGACACATGAGCAGATATTCAGTCTTTGCAAGAGGTTATTGGACTGAGAGAGGAAGAAAGGACAGAAAAATAGTTGTTGTTGACCCAAGAAAAACAGATACTGCAAAGTTGGCAGATTTACATGTTCAATTAAAACCAAACACTGATTATGAGTTATTCTCTGCTTTACTAACAATATTGAGGGGTAAAAAGCCCCACCACAGCGTTGAGAAGATAACTGGAGTGCCAATTGAAGTTATGGAAGAGATGGTTGAGTGGATGAAAAATGCAAAGTTTGTAAAGATTTATGGAGGCTTAGGGTTACCAGCATCAAGAGGAGGGTATAGGAATATAGAAATTATATTGACATTAGTTAGAGAGTTAAACAAATACACAAAGTGTGCTATAGGAGCTTTGAGAGGGCACTGCAACGTCAATGGATTTAACCAAGTTGCTTCATACATGTATGGCTATCCTTACGGTATAGATTTCGCGAGAGGTTATCCAAGATACAACCCTGGAGAGTTTACGTTTGCTGATGTGTTAAGAGAGAGGGAGATTGATGCTATCTTAGTAGTTGCAGCAGATATAGTAGCCCACACACCAAGAGATTGTGCAAAGTATTTAAATGAGATTCCAATGGTTTGCATCGACATTGCTCCCGGTCCAACACCTTACGCTTCAGATGTTATCTTACCAGGAGTTATTGATGGAATGGAGTGTGGATCTACTTTCTATAGATTTGATGGTTTCCCAATATATGCAAAGCCATTCACAACATCACCATTCCCATTCACAAAGAGCAATGAAGACACCTTAAGGCAGATATTTGAAAAAGTTAAGGAGATTAAAGAAGGAAAGAAAAACTAAAATTTGAGCCAGGAAGTCCAGCCTCAAGAAACGTCTTTAGGATACGCCGAACCCTTCAAGGGAGGCGTATCCACTTTATTATTTTTTTATAAGGTTTAGTAACTAATTTTAATTAATATTTTGAACAAAAATAACTATTTATAATTACGGTGATGTTATGATTTCACTCAAAGAAGCAGAAAAAATTTTAGGCAAATTTCATTTTAATAAAACCGGATATATTAAAATAGAGGAATCTTATGGCAGAGTTTTAGCAGAGGATATAAGAAGCAATATAGACATCCCAAGGTTTGATAGGAGTGATATTGATGGTTATGCAGTTACTGAACTTTTAGATGAGTATATTTTAATTGATGAAGTTTTTGCTGGAGATAATAAAAATTTGGAAATAAAAGGAAACGAATGTGTTTCAGTTGCTACGGGTGGGAAGGTTCCAAAGAACACAAAATATATAATTCCCATTGAAAATACAGTAAGAGTTGGAAATAAAATAGTTGTTGTAAGTTTTGATAGAATTGAAGGAATTTCAAAAAAAGGATGTGATGTTAAAAAAGGAGATATTGTTTTAAAAAAAGGAACTTTGATAAATGAAAGGAATATTGGGGTTTTAGCAGGATTGGGAATTGATGAAGTAAAGGTTTATAAAACTCCAAAAGTTGGGATTATTTCAACTGGAAATGAGTTATTTAAGATGACTAAGGATGTAAACTCAAAAACAATTGCAGAGGTTGTAAAAAAAGCAAAGTGTGAGCCGATATTTTTAGGGCTCGTTAGGGATGAATTTGACATTATAAGGGAGAAAATAATTAAAGCATCAAAAAAATGTGATATTATTGTAACCTCTGGTGGAGTCTCTGTTGGAGAAAGGGATTTTCTTCCAAAAGTTGTGGATGATTTGGGAAAGATATTATTCCATAAGATTAAGATGCGTCCAGGGATGCCAATGCTATTTGGGAAAATAAATAAAAAACCCATTTTCTGTATGCCTGGTAATGTGGTGTCTTGCTTAATTTGTAGTTATGTGTTTTTACTTCCTTTTTTGATGAGAATGACGCATAGAACCTACAAAAGAAGAATTATTAAGGCAAAGTTGTCTGAAAAAATAACATCCGAACCAGATTTCTTATACCTAAGGCCTGTAAAATTAAAAAATGGCATCGCCTATCCAATATTTAAGGGCTCAAACATAATCACCTCAATATTAGATGCAGATGGACTTGCTATAATAAAAGAACATGAACTAAAAAAGAATGAGGGAGATACTGTGCAGGTTTGGATTTTTTGAATAAATTTAATCATCTATGTTATTTTTTGAACATTCCAAGAATTCGTTAATCGCTTCCTCTACAGTATTTTCTTCTGTTTTCACCACTCTTGCATATTTATTTCTCAATGCATTGTAGGAGCCCATGCCAATATCTTTCACAATAACAACATCAACATCATTGTCTATTAAAAAGTTGGCTGTTTCAATACCCTTCTTCTTTTCCAAATTCTTAGCAGGATTTTCTTTTATAAATGAGTTTGTTATTTTTCCATCAGATACATCAACGAACATAAAATAAGGGGAAAAGGCAAATTTCTTATTTATTTTTGATTTGAATCGATCTTTATCTGCACTTTCTATTGGAACAGCAATTCTAATTTTTTTCATTTTAATTGGATCGATATGAATGGTTATTGAATCAATATTCTTAATGTTTTCCCTTATCTTATCTACAACGTCATCAGAAATTCTATGTGCCTCTTTAAATGATAGATTCTCATCAACCTCAATGTGCATCTCACAAAACATAAATGGCCCTGCTTTTCTTGCCTTTAGGTTATGGACTCCTTCAACACCCTTAACATCCAATACTGTTTTCCTTATTTCCTCTACAACCTCCTCATCACAAAAATCCATCAACATTAAAATATCCGTCTTCATTAAATTTATTCCCAATAGAATTACAGCAATACTTATAATTGCCCCCACAATTGGTTCTATTATTGTAAATCCAAAATAAGAACTAATTATTGCAATTAATGCTGCTATTGATGTGTAAAAATCAACCAATGAATGTTGTCCCTCTCCCATAAGTGCTTGGGAATGTATTTCCCTGCCCACTTTTTCCTTATATTTGTATAAGTAATAGACAACTGCCAAAGATATTAATAATGCCAATACTGCTGCAAAAGGATGAGATATTGTTGTTGGATTAGTTATTCTCTCAATAGATTCCCTAAGTGTTTCAATTCCAGTAACGAATATCAAAAAGGAAACAGCCAATGATGCTAATGTCTCTGCCCTATAGTATCCATAAGGAAACCTCTCATTTGGATCTTTTTGAGCAAATTTCAACCCTATATAAACCGCAATCGGACCTAAAACGTCTGAAAATGAGTGCAGAGCATCAGCCATAAGTGCAATACTTCCAGATATGTATCCAACCACCCCCTTTAATAATGCAATGGCAAAGGTTAGTATGGCACTTACTACTGCCACTCGTTCCCCTTTTTTAAGGTCTATGACTTTGTTCATATTCCAAAACCTCTTGTAAAGATTTTATAAATACCTTATCAATGAATCGGTATCATTAAAAACTATTGGATAATCAATCTTAGGCCTTTCAACAACTACTGCCATAGCATCTGCCTCCAAAGTTCCTAAAATCTTCTCCTTAAATCCTCCACTATCCCCGCTTTCTTTGGTTATAATAACATCGCAATTGTAATCTAATATAAGATATTTATTCAATTCCTTTGAAAAAACACCCTGCATGGCAACGATATTTTGAGGAGGTAGAAGTTCTAATGCCTTATTTATGGAAGTGGGAAGGATTCTTGCTACTACCCTATCTCTTCCCACAATATCAACAACAATCTTTAAATTCTTAATTCCTGCCATGTGGAATATCTTTTTATCACTTATCCCCAATGCCTTCTTAGACGCCTCCTCAAAGTCCTTTACATAAATTATGTTTGGATGTTTAAATTTTTCTAAAGGTCTCTCATATCTTATATATTTAATATTTAGTTCTTTTGCCACTTCTATGGCATTTTTACTTGCCATTACTGCAAAAGGATGTGTAGCATCAATCAATAAATCAACAGAATAATCTAAAATAACATTTTTCAATGCATCTTTATCGAGGGGCTTTGATATAACAACATCAGCATATTTCTTTGCAATATCTCCACCAAAATCTGTTGTTGTTGTAGTAATTAAAAACAAATCATCAAGTTCCTTTAATTTTTTTGCTATCCTATTTGCATCACTTGTACCGCCCATTATTAGTATCCTCTTCATAATCCCACTTTTAAATATTTTTAGAATATCTTTCTTTTAATTCTGCAAACGACTATACAATAACCATAACAAATATATACTACTTTTGAGTATATAAGGTTATTGCCACTCTTTTATAACCATGATGATACGAGTGGGCATATATGGTCGTGTGCGTTAAAGGTACTTGCAAAAAAATTTAATAACTATTGGAGTATTTCAAATTTAAAAGATGCATAAACCCCATAATAACTTCTAAGCATGTAAAACACGTTTAAAAATTCCGCACACGACTATAATCCGGATGACAATAACACTTTTAAATGTAAAAAATGAAGGAGGTTATATGCATGGCTATCCATGTAAAATTTAAAGTTCCAGAAGAAATCCAAGAACTCACATACAAAGCAGTTTCAAATGCAGAGAAAATTAAAAAAGGAGCAAACGAAGTTACAAAAGCAGTTGAAAAAGGAATTGCTAAACTTGTTGTAATTGCAGAAGATGTTCAACCAGAAGAAATTGTTGCTCATCTTCCACCATTGTGTGAAGAAAAAGGAATTCCATACACATACGTAGCATCAAAACAAGAATTAGGAAAAGCAGCAGGTTTAGAAGTTTCAGCATCATCAGTTGCTATTGTAAACGAAGGAAATGCAAATGAATTAAAAGATTTGGTTGAAAAAGTCGATGCATTGAAACAATAAATAAAAATATTATTATTTTATAATTTTGGATTTTGATCGACATTTATTAAATAATTTTTATTTAAGGTGATTAAGGATGTCAGATGACATGGTGTATAAAGATGCTGTTGCAGCAGAGGTTATCCAAATAATTGGGAGAACAGGAGTCACTGGTGAAATTACACAGGTAAGGTGCAAAATTTTAGGTGGAAAGGACGCAGGGAGAGTTTTAACAAGAAACATTAAAGGTCCGGTTAGAATTGGAGATATCGTAATGTTGAGAGAGACAGAAAGAGAAGCAAAACCATTAGGTAAGAGAAGATAAATTTAAAACCCCAAATTGGAGGTTATAGTATGGCAGAATGGAAAGTTTGTAGTTTTTGTGAAAGAGAAATCGAACCAGGTACAGGCAAGATAATGGTAAAAAAAGACGGTTCAGTCTTGTATTTCTGCTCATCAAAGTGTGAAAAGAACTACAAGATGGGAAGAGTCCCAAGAAAAGTTAAGTGGACATTAACATACCATAAAATCAAAGAAAGTAGAAAACAAAGCAAAAGTCAATAATGGCTTTTCTATTTTTAATTTGCTTTTTTGTTCTTTTTAAAATTTAAAAATAATAAAATTAAAATTTAATCTCATTCAAACCCAACACATCAAAGGTATTGTATATACCCACTTTTTTATCAACGATAAATCTTATCGCTAAGATAACTCCATTTACAAATGCCTGCCTACTACTTGCTTTGTGGATTAGTTCTACCCTCTCCCCATCTCCTGCAAATATAACAGTATGGTCTCCTACAACATCTCCTCCCCTTAAAGCGTGGATTCCAATTTCTTCCTTTTTTCTCTCCCCAACCATACCATACCTTCCAAATACATATTCGCTCTTAATCTCTCTATTTTCTTTTATTATCTCTGCCACCCTCAGTGCAGTTCCACTTGGCGCATCCTTCTTAAACCTATGGTGCATCTCAACAATCTCAATATCGTAGTGCCCTAACTTCTTAGCCAAAAACTCCAATGTCTTGAAGAAGATATTCACCCCAATTGCAAAGTTTTGGGAAATTACAGCAGAGACGTTATTTTCTTTTATTGCATCTTCTATCTCTTTTTTCTGCTCCTCAGTAAACCCTGTTGTTCCAATGACTAATTTAACTTTATTTTTTGTTGCTATTTTCACCGTCTCAACGCATGCATGTGCTATTGTAAAATCAACTAAGACATCTGGTTTTGTTTCCTTCAAAACCTTGTCTAACTCATCAAAGGTTGAGAGAGGAACCCCTATTTTTCCAATACCTATAAGTTCCCCAACATCTTCTCCCTTCTTTGGGTGGTTTGGAACTTCTATTGCCGCAACAACTTCCATATCCTCTTGCTCGCAAATGGTTTTTATAATGTTGCTTCCCATTCTTCCCAATGCTCCAGTTACTGCAACCTTTATCATAAAATCACACCCTTTTTTCTAAGTAGTATATAACATATCTCCTATTTAAATTTTAGATACGGTAGTTCCCATCAAATAGATAAATATATAACTATATGATTATAGATTACTACAAAAAAATAGTTGGAGGTAATAACATCGTAGATAAATCTAAAATTCCGAGAATTAAGCGTTTAATAAATCTTATGCGAGCTAAGTTTTACCTAATAGTCGTCAAATACAAATCGCCATACACACGCAGAGAGAAAATATCTCTCTTAGACTTAATAATCTTTTCGGTTCTTTGTATGATATACTTTTCGGGAGTTTATAAGAGGGGTTATGAAATACTAATCGAATATTTAGGACTATTTACAAAAATTAGATATAACAAGATTGTTGAACGAATAAATAGATATGAACAACTTTTATTCGAGATTCAAAAGACTTTCCTAAACAAAAATTGTTTATTATTCATAGATACAATCCCAATTGAAACGAAAAAATCCGTAAGAAGGGAAGACATGAAAAAATTGGATACTCGGAACTTATTAAAAAAACGGCAGTGTTGGATATAACCCATCGAAAAGACTGTGGTATTATGGATACAAAGCAACTTATATTACCGATGGGTTGTATCTAATGTTGATATCCATAAATCCTGCAAATCAGCATGATTTGGACATTCTAAAAGAAAATTTTAGAGGGTTTGTTCGGGAATTTATGAACTGCAGTATAATCGGAGACAAAGGATATATAGATAAGGGCTTCGAAAACTTATTAAGGCAGGGGAAAGTTTATTTCGAAGCGATAAAAAGAAATTAGGCAAACTCTTCGAGTTTGCTACTCGCTTGCTACCGCAAGCGAAAACATGATTAAATCGTTTATAGAGAGAACAAAGTATAAAATATTGAATAAGTTGAGAAAAAGCATTGAGACCAACTTCTCAAAGTTAGTTGCGATGTTTTCTAAGCATATTCACGCTGTAAGCAAGAAAGGGCTGAGTGTTAAGCTCTTACTCTTCACAATCGCTTATAATCTTAAAGTGTTAGATGAAGTTAATTCAATTAAATAAATATTTAAATTTGTGATGGGAATTACGGTTAAATATATAATTTTCCATAAATGTTTATGTCGTTTATGAGTTTTAGCATAACAAATTTTTGAAAAGGAATTGTAATTATGAGTATTGGTGAGTTTATGGATTGGATAGGAAAGTATTTAAGTATTCTTCAATGCCCTTATTGTGGGGGAGATTTGGAATACATAAAAGAAAAAAACCAACTAATATGCAAATCCTGCAAAAGGATATTTGATATTGTTGATGGAATCCTGATACTGTTAAAAAATTAATAGGATGATAAAATGAGGTGCTTCATAGCCATTGATTTACCAGGAGAGATAAAAGACAGGATAGAGGAAGTGAAGAAGTATTTTAAGATTAAAGGTATAAAGTTGGTGGAAAAGGAAAACTTGCACATAACCATCAAATTCCTTGGGGAGATTGATGGGGAAACAGTAGAAAGAATTAAAAATTTGGATTTATCAATAAGTCCAATTAAAGTAAAGATTAAGAATATTGGTGTCTTTCCGAACGAAAATTACATAAGAGTTATTTGGTTAGGATCTACAAATTTGGTTGATTTATTTAAAGAAGTTGATGAAAAACTTTCAGAGATTGGATTTAAAAAAGAAAAAGAATATATTCCCCATGTAACTATTGGAAGGGTGAAGTTTATTGAAAATAAAAAAACATTAAAGGATAAAATTGAAAAACATAAAAAAATAGACATTGGAGAATTTGAAGTTAAAGGCATAAAGTTAATGAAGAGTACATTAACCCCAAATGGGCCGATATATGAGGTGATTAAAGAGTGGAAAATCGACAAATAGTTCTACAAAGGTCATGCAGTTATATCTTCCGACACATTGATTAAGATTTTACCACAATATTTAAAACTTGGATTTAAAGTATAAGTGGTATTTAAAAAAACAGCAAAGAATATATACCAACTCCGCAATAATACTTTAAGTTAACTTAAAAATAATATATAGTATATTAACTTTTTTGAGTGCTATTTATTTAATCACAATTTGGGTTTTTATAACTTTTCTGCACTATTTTGAAAATCTGTGAGAGAGGGGATAGTATGAAAGTTTCAGTTATTGGTGCATCAGGAAGAATTGGCTCTTCTGTATCTTTTTTACTTGCAAAAGAACCTGATATCAAAGATCTTGTAATGATTTCAAGGGAGAAATCATTAAACAAATTAAAAGGATTGCAAATGGATATATATGATGCATTGGCAGGATTGAGAAGTGATGCGAATATTGAAGTTTATAGCGATAAGGATTTGTCTATTGTTGATGGGAGTGATATTGTTATCATAACTGCAGGAGTTCCAAGAAAAGAGGATATGTCAAGGTTAGATTTAGCAAAAATCAATGCTGGAATAGTTGGAAAATATGCAAGAGAGATTGCAAAGGTTTGCGATACAAAATTATTTATCATAACAAATCCAGTTGATGTTATGACATATAAGGCACTTATTGAATCAAATTATGACAGAAATATGGTCTTTGGTCTTGGGACACACTTGGATTCTTTAAGGTTTAAAGTTGCTATAGCAAAGTTCTTTGGTGTGCATATTGACGATGTTAGGACAAGGATTATTGGTGAGCATGGGGATACAATGGTTCCCCTTTTGAGTGCAACAGGTATTGGTGGGATTCCAATCCAAATGATGCCGAACTTTGAGAATTTCCCATATGAAGAAGTTGTTGATGATGTTAAGAATAAAGGTAAGGAAATCATTAAATTAAATGGAGGTTCTGAGTTTGGTCCTGCATCTGCAATAATCAACATTGTGAACTGTATTATCCATGATGAGAAGAGATTGCTAACGTTATCTGCATATCTTGATGGGGAGATAGGTGGCATTAGGGATGTCTGCATTGGTGTGCCAGTTAAAGTTGGTAAAAATGGTGTGGAAGAGGTGGTTCCGATAAAGTTGGAAGATGATGAGTTGGAGGCATTTAGACATTCAGTTAAGGTTGTAAAAGAATATTGTGAATTAGTTAAAGATGTATAAAAATGCGTATGATTTTAGCGTTTTTTAATTTAAATCATATCAATCTAAAAACAACTATTTTTAATACGGAGTCTATAATGTGTCATACCAATTTATACTAATTTATTAATAAATTAAGATACAACTTAATTTTAATTAATATTTCCATTACCATAGCAATATTCTAAAACAAACCATGAATTAAACCGAAAGGTTTAAATATTGGGAGAATACCATCTTAAATTGTAAAATTTGTTATGAGGTGATTCTATGGCAGAACTTCCAGTTGCACCAATGGAAAGAATCTTGAAAAAAGCAGGTGCTGAGAGAGTAAGTAGGGCAGCAGCAGTTAAACTTGCTGAGGCTTTAGAAGACATTGCAATGGACATTGCTAAAGAAGCAGTTGCATTAG
Organism: Methanotorris formicicus Mc-S-70; assembly: GCF_000243455.1. NCBI lineage: Archaea > Methanobacteriati > Methanobacteriota > Methanococci > Methanococcales > Methanocaldococcaceae > Methanotorris > Methanotorris formicicus. The sequence goes on from NZ_AGJL01000020.1 coordinate 12,092, forward strand.
CAAAGCACGCAAAGAGAAAAACAGTTAAAGTTGAAGATATTAAGTTGGCTTTGAAATAAGCCTTTATCTTTTTTATTTTTATATAGTATATATTAATTTAAATTAATCGTTTTAACAAATAACTCTTTTTTAGCAAATTATTAATGGGATATTATGAGATTAAAACTTCTCGTTCCGCAGTGGCATTATTCTATGCTTTTAGATGATGAAAGAGTGGGGATTTTTAAGGAAGCAATTGAAAAGGTTGTTAAGGAAGATGATGTTGTTTATGACTTAGGAACTGGTAGTGGGATATTGGCAATGATTGCGGCAAGAAAGGCAAAAAAAGTTTATGCAGTTGAGTTGGATCCAATAACAGCAATTTATGCAAAAAAGAATGTAAAAAATAACAATTTTGATAATATTGAGATTATAGAGGCAGATGCAGTAGAATATAATTTCAAAGAAAAGGCAGACGTTGTTATTGCTGAGATGCTTGATACCGCTTTAATAACTGAACCACAAGTTAGGGTTATAAATTCAATATTAAAAAGAAAATTTTTGAAAGAAAATGGAAGAATTATTCCAGAGGAAGTTTATAACACTGCCCAACTTGTTGAGAGTAGATTAGGGCACATTTACTATGATGAGGAAATAGAATCAAAACCCATATCGGATGAAATATTATATAGTAGGATAAATTTCTATGAGATTAATAAAGAGGATGTATCATATATCTTAGAATTTGAGGTTTTTGAAAATTGTGAGAACCCTGCTTTAAGATTGGCGACATATACAAAACTAACCGATGGAATCGTTGCTGGGGATACACCAATGTTAAATCCAAATCTTGTAATTCCACTGAACAAACCAATAAAAAAAGGAAAAGTTAGGATCAAATTATCTTATAAAATGGGTGGGGATTTGGAGAGTATTGGGATTTCTGTTATTCAATAATCACCACAAACCACCATTTAAATGACTCAAAACCTTATCGTTGGTTGTAGAGTATATCTTTCCAATCTTTACTTTTATCTTATATTCATCATCTACCTTTATTTTTTCCATGTTCTTAACGATAATTTGCATGTGTAACTTCTTTGAGTATTCTAAAAACTCCTTCAAATCCTCCTCATTATCAACAACAATTTCAAAGTCCTCTGTAACCCTCTCCCCATTATGAATCTTTTTTATTGTATCTACCATTGGATACAAGATAGATTCTCCAATATCCAATGCCCTCTTTTTTAGTGTATCGTCATCTTCATTAAACTCATAAGCCTGATACCCTTCCCTAACAACCCTACTAAACATAAAATCAACACCTAAATCATAAAAAAATGTAAATGCCACTCTTAAATCTCCACACTGTGTTTTGTGTGTTGTGTATTTTATTGGATTTACCGCCATATCTGGGTCTTTTAAAACAACTCCTTCCCTATTTTCAGCATTCAACTTATCGATAATCTCCTTTATGTATTCATGAGCATCTTCCTTATCAAACTCCCCCAGAGGTTCAACATAAGGAAGGTTGTATTTTTTGCAGGTTTTTATCTTTTCTTTTATGGATAAAGGTTCATTTGTTTCCCTATCCCTTATATCAAAGATATAAAATCCCAAATTTTCCCAACCTCTATCAACCTCTTCATAGTAGTGTGGCACATAAGGATTGTTCAATCCAATCATCTCTCCACAGAGCATTAGATTTGGATGATCTTCGAAGAACTTGGTGTTTAATATTTGTATTGCTTTTTTTGTTGTGAATGGGCAGATATACCCTCCTCTTGTGATTGCAACAACATCATCATTTATCTTTGCTATTCTAACATTGTAGCCATCCAACTTTTCCTCAACAACAACCTTGTCAATGAAATAATTTTTTATAGTTGGATTTAACACCAAAGCCCTCCTAATCTTTGGATAACCCGCAACATAGTCCAAATCTTCATTTAAAAATAATGTTGTCCCCCTCTCAACATGTTTTATCTTTTTTCTAAATGTAATCATTGGAATACCCTTATATTCTATCCTGCCTATTATTCCTCTTTTAAACCCCCTCTTTATATCATCATCTCTCAACTTCAACCTCTCTGCAATTAGGGAATAATTCATTTCCATAAAACCACCAAATCTATATATCCAATTTCCTTCTAATTTTTTTAATTACCTTACTAAATAACAGAATATTCAAACGAAACCTTTAAAAAAGGTTTCATCCAAACAATATAGGATTTTGTTTGTTTTAGTTATATATCCAATTTCCTTCTAATTTTTTTAATTACCTTACTAAATAACAGAATATTCAAACTACACCCTTTTTTTGCATAATAATTTGGGGAAATCCATGGGTTTTCTTCTAAATTTTTACTTAAAATTTCCATGTCCTTTTTATATTTAGATAACAACTTCAAAAATTCTTTTGGGTTGTCCATATCAAATGGCTCAAAGTTTATGTATGCATTTCCAATCTCCCAAATAAAGTGGGCATCACTTCCAACACCAATCAAAAAATCGTGTTTTCTTGCATACTCAAACGCCTTTATATTTGGCTCGTTGGTTATGCATCTACTGTTGAAAACCTCCACAACATCGACCTTTTTTATAAACTCTCTATCATCTAAGATGTTAAATTTACATAAAGACCTTCTCCTCCTCACATCAAAAGGATGGGGCAAATAGACCAATCCCCCCTGTTCTTTAACCTTATCTATTGCCTCAAATATATCTTTCTCATTAATCTCTTCATTCAAAAACAATCCAATAAATTCCCCTCTATCTGTTGCTATTTCCTCTCCAGTTATACCAAAGTCTGTCTTAGTTGCCAAATTGTGATCTGCAATTACTGGAACAATGTCGTTCTTTAAACAAATCTTTTTTAACAAGTTTATATTGTTCAAGGAGCATTTTGAGCGTATGGTGTGGACGTGCATATCTACCTTCATTAAAATTTCACCATTTTTGTTTTATTAACTTTAAATTCAAATTAAACATAAAAAATTAAATTATTCGAACTCAAATTCCATACCATCTAACCTTCTTTTAAATTCCTCTAATACTTTATCTTCATATTTCTCTTCTATTGTTGGATTTCCATTCTCATCCTTAGCAACAAAGCATGCAGCCAATCTTAAGTAATGTCCTGCATCATCCCATGGAACTGTTGAGATGAGTTTTTCTTTAATTAAATATTGAGAAAAGTCCTCTGCAGTTTCAAATTCAACACCATTTACTCTTCTTGGGGATTTAACATACAAGTAGAATGTTCCTCCTGGCATCCTTGCGTTGAATCCAACTTCATTCAATATCCCAATCATCTTCCTCAATCTTCTCTCATACTTCTGCCTAACTCTTTCAGTTATCTCTGGATGTTGCAAACAATAAATACCTGCTTTTTGGATTGGGATAAATTGACCACTATCATAGTTATCCTTAACTGTTGCAAATGCCTTAATAATTAACTCATTTCCAACTAAAAATGCCAATCTCCAACCAGTCATGTTAAATGCCTTTGAAAAACTGTGGATTTCAACCCCAACTTCCTTTGCATCTTTAACTGATAGGAAAGATAACGGCTCCCCATCATAAACCAATGCTCCATAAGCGGCATCTTGGACAACAATAACATCATTCTCAAATGCAAAATCAACAACCTCTTTATAAAATTTCTTTGTTGCTTGAGCACCAGTTGGGTTGTTTGGGTAATTTAAGTATAATATCTTTGCTCTCTTCTTAATATCATCTGGAATACTTTCTAAATCAGGTAAGAAATCATTTTCCTCTAACAATGGAAGATTATAAACCTCTCCACCATACCATTTTGTATGTGTTGCTGTAACTGGATAACCAGGGACTGTCATTAATGTAACATCCCCGGGGTTTATGAAGGCACTTGTTATGTAGGCTAGTGCTGGTTTTGAACCTATTGAGTGTATAACCTCATTAACTGGATCTATATCTTTAACACCATAAACCTTCTCCATGTATGGTGGGACAGCATCTTTTAATGCCTGAATTCCGTTATCAGCGTAGCCCCTATTCTCCCATTTCTTTGCCTCTTTGCATAAAACCTCTATTACTTTTTCGTCTGCCATCTCATCTGGCTCTCCGACTCCCATATCGATCAGTTCCATATTTGGATATCTTTTCATAGCCTCTTGCTTTGCCCTCTTAATTTTCTCAAACTTATAGATTACATCCTCCTTACCAAACTTTTTTCCCCCAATTCTTTCAGCAAATAGGTTTTGTATGTAACTTTCCATCCTCTCACCTTAAATTATTTTTATCATAATTTGGTGATTTTATTTAAAAACTTTGCATCCTTTGAATCCTTTGAGTTCATAAGCATCCGTTCAAAAACTTTCAATAGTCAATATACCCTAACAGTATAAATAGATAACGAGTTGAACTTTTTTTAAAAACTGACAGTGTGATTACGAGAATCCTTTCTTTATTAGTTCTTTACTACACTCTTTAATCACTTCATAGAATGATAATCCATATTTGTGGCTTAAATATTCTATACAGTTTGATACCATTGCTATAAACCTAACAAACCCAATATTGCTCTTTTCAGACGTTAGGTAATTTCCCTCAACATCTAAAAATCGATTTATCTCTTCTATGCTTTTCTTCTATCTTTGGTCTCTTCATATACTCGCTTATTATGTTCTCTGCCTTCTTTTTATGGTTTGTAGAGACCAGATACTTAGGTTTTTTCTTGATTTTCCTATCAACACTGCAACGTATTTTAACTCTACCAACATCGGGAATATTGACCACTTTTCTCGGATAATCTAAACTTTATTCCATTAATAGTCCTTAATTTAAGCTTTTCTTTCTCGAAATCCCTCTTAAATAGTCCTTCTACCTTAACCTTCTTACCGAAATATTCAACTATCAGGTTTTTCCTAAGTTTACCAATATATTCCATTCCCCAATTCTTTAGATTCCTTCATAATTTTCTTTGTCGTTACAAAAAGTGTCTACTACGACCGTCCCGATATCTATATGAGTTAAGAATCTGATAATTTCGATGAATATGTCTGTGGATTTTTGCCAAGTGGTTTTATTGTAGTGTAAATCGAATATATCCCTTTTTTCGTGATAAATACAGCAGTTTATCTGCTCTTGATATGGTTTGCTATGTCTTTCGATGTAGTTATATCGAATATTGCAACCATAAACCTTTTTACTCCATCTCCTTAGTAGCGTTGAATCGATTATTGCAGTGTATTTAAATCTATTGTCATCAAAAATATCGGGAAGGTTGGATAGTTGAGTATACAAACAAAACTCATTTTCTGATAGTTTTTGTAGGTTTTTAACGATAGTCGTTCTGTGAATTCCCGAGACATACTCTGAAAATGCTTTGATAGTTTTTATTGGCGTTAGTGTTCTAACCTGTGCGAACTTAGATAACTCCTCCGAACAGCTAAATCCTAAACTATTTATAGAATTAGTGAGTATATTATTAAGTGCTGCTAGCATGGAGGTTTCACCGTTTTTTAACGAGTTATTTAAGTACTACCTATTTCTATTTTTTGGTCTTAATTTTAATAGTGTTAAATCACACTATCAGTAAATGTAATTTTTCTATAAATTCAAATGTCTTTTCTTTAACTTCTTTTATTATATCCTCATAATTTTTAGATGGAAAATCTGTAAGTGTGTCAAGTGTAAATATTATTGTTTTATCTGGTTTGATGACCTCATGCAAAATTGACAATGGACAGTTTGATTTTTTCTTTTTGTTTCCAAAAATATACTCAATCTCATCCCATGACCTAAAATTCCCCCACGTTGCTATTAGTATTCTCATATTATCTCCCCAATAATCTTAATTTTTATTTTTAATATTTTTAAATTTAATAATTTATTTTAATCCATCCTAATGGGCTCACTATCCTACCATTTTTCACGTAAACGGTTTTCGTCTTTGGGAAGTCATAATAGGAGTATGCCCTATTCCAAGATTCCCTTAAATTCCTATTTCTTTCATTTTTGAAGATCTTTTTCATCAATTTTAAATATCCCTTTCTACCATCTTTGTCATATTTCCAAAGCAATAAATAAATCGTTTTTGCCAAAAATCCCCCACCAAACCCAACATTTAAACAAATACCATCATTTAACTGATTCTTTAATCTTTCATAAAATGTTTCTAAAATCTCTGGATTATCTCGGTTTAATTCAAAGTCAATAATCGTTTCAGTCAATTTATTACATATTCTCTTTAATTCATCAAATTTTTCTTTTTCGTCCATTTCTTTGTAATTTCTTTCTGTTTTTTTGAATATTTCTTTTATAAATTCGTCTTTAATAATAATTCTCAAATCAAATTCATTTTTATCCATAAATCCTTCTAGTGCTATAGGAACTTCAAATTTTCCCTTTTTTGTATTCCATCTTTTTGTCATTATGAACTTAAATTTTCCATCCAAAAATCCACTATCAGAAACAATTAAATACTTAAAGAAATCACTCTGAATATTTCTTGAAATGGCATTTTTGACTACTGCATCCCCCTTTTCCCATGGTTTAATGTTTTTATCCCTCAAAATCTTAATAAGTTCATTTATTCTTTTTTCATCATCATAATAATCAAAAATATATGCAGTTCTTATTGCTCCTTTTATTGAACTTCCGGGAATGTAGGGAAATCCCCTCTGATTTATAAATTTTTTAACTCTAATGCTTCTATGGCTCTCAATCTCACAATTAACTTCCCTAACAACATAATCCTTCACATCAATTCCAATGCTTTTTAAGAGTTCTTTTGCATTAGATTCTAATCTATTATTGTTTATATATGAGGTTATTAGTTTAGATAGGTGGTTTATTTTTTCTAAATCATCCAAATCCATCATTGCCTTCTCTAAATCAACAATTTTTGCCTTGTTTTCCTCTATATAATAATCCAACTGAGTATATTCCTCCCCACAACCAATAAAAATTGGGGTTATGGTGTTGCATTTAACTTCCATAGATATCCCTCAATAAACCTTAGTGGGCATTAGAATGGGCTTTCCATTCACATAAACGTGGTGATTTAAATGTTTTACATAATTTTCAGGTTCTAAATTTTCAATTTTCCCAACAAATCCCTTCTTAACAATAGAACCTTCTGTTAATGCTAAAATACGCTTTTTTAGACATGTTGGTCCTTTTATGGAATAGATATAGCCCCCAATTTCAATTAACTTATAGTATTCAACATTTCCATTTCTCGGAATTGCTGTTGATAATGTTAAATGGTAGTCCTCTTCCCTATCAAATAATTCATTAAATTTTTCATTTAGTTCCCCAATAACAACACTTTCAAAAAACCCTGCTCCAATGCTTCTCTTTCCCCCTAACCCTTCATCCTCAATAAGTTTTATTGAAGCATTTATTTTTTTGATTAAATCCTCATCCAACTCGCCATAATCAACTAAAAAATAAAATTCAGTCCCATAATTTAACCTAATGAATTCTACATTGTAAAGTTGTCCTCGTCCATCTTTTTCAAGAGTTATGTTCTTAATCCTATCCATGGCTATTTTTTGCTCAATTTCTTTTGATATAAGTTTTATTTCATCCAAATTTTCGCTGTATTTCTCCACACTATCAATTTCTTCCATTCCAATAAGAAACTCTTTTCCAATAATTTGGTTTTTTATGTTTTTCATATTTTGTTCATTTAAATATTCTCCATTTAAATATTCCTCAAATGCTTCTAAAGAGATGAATTTTATCTTTTTTATTTTTTTGGCATCCTTACCCTTTGGAATATTAAAAAAAGGCGTTTCTGGTTTTGGTATAAAGTAAATATCCTTAAATTTTGGGAATAGGGACGACACTCTTAAATTTAATAAACTTTTGTCAAATTCCCCATACAACTTAACAAAATTATTAACTATCGCAGAAAATAAACTGTGGGAATGAAATATTAGAGAACTTTCCTCCAAATATCCCTCCCCCAAAATGAAATTTGCTGTTTTCTTTTGGGATTAATCTTACTAATTTCATAATTCCCACCAAAATTTAAATGAATTATAAAGTTAATTTTTCAACTTTGCTGTATAATTCTTCAACGTCATGAATATTTTTTTCTACAGTTATTGCGTTTTTATCTCCTTCGTAGTATGCTTTTGGTTTGTGGATTAACATAATGTCTTTAAATTTAATTTTTCCGTAACCTCTTGAACCACAACCCCCCAAATAATCGTCTTCTAAAAGTTTCATTCCTTCAATGAATTTTTTTATTAAATTTTTGTCTTCATTTTTGTAAATGTTGAATACAATTTCAAAATTGAACTCACTCCCAGCAACGACTCTCTCTATGTTTCTAATTCCCCCTTTTATTGTAGTTCCTTTTACTCTATCTATTGTGTTTTCTGGTTTTACTTCTAAATATTCGTATGGTTTTTTACCATTTAATTCCAAATAAGCATCTCTAACTATAATTCTAACTGGCTCCTTAATATTTTTTGAATCGTGTGGTCCAAATATTTTGCAAATTTCACATCCTCCACAATCACACGGAAGTGCATTTCCCCTACCATCAAATTTTATTTTTCCATCTTTTTTTTCTAATAAACTTCTAATTTTTCCTTTTAATGAACTTCCAGGAATAAATATATTGTCATTTTTATCTTTTATAACGGGATTATCCATTCCTCCAATTTTTAATGTTTCTTTTGTCCCACCAATGTGAATTCCACTTTCTAACTTAATTTTTCCATTTATAGTGACTTTTCCTTTTAAAGTTAGTTTCTCTTCCATTTTCTACCCCCCTACTGACTTTTTGCATATATTTTGTGATATGCTACCAATGCTTCAAAAAATATTTTAAATTTTTTAAATTTATTCAAATCATTGTTTATTTCATCAATTATTTTGCTAAAAATCTCATTAAACTTTGATAGGGCTTCTTTTTTTTGCCTATTTGTCTCTTTTCCAACATTGTATGCCATTTTTGGTTTTAGAAAAGCCAATTTAGTATACCAATTACTTTCTTTGTCATCTACCTTTATAACATAATCATAGAAATCCCTCATTTTTGATGCAGGTATGTTTTCAAACTCCCTTGCCAATCTCTCTGCTATCTCAATAACCTTATTTACATTTTCGCTGTTGATATTCAATATTATGTTTATTTCGTTATCACTTAAAACTGGTTTTTCATTCTTCATTCTCATCATTTCACCCCTCCCTATTTTTCAGTTCGGCAATTCTTGCAGAAACTTTTAAGTCGTTGAATCTTATGTTTCTACACTTAAATCCATAAGATATTTTTTCTTTAACATAATCCTCTAAAAATTTAATGTTGTTATCTAAATTATTTTTTCCTTTCTTATAATTTCTATGCAAATAATACAAAATTCTCCAATAGTATGGGAAGTTTATTAGGAACTCTTCACCTTTACATTCAATTGCTCTGTTTAATCTATCCCCCACCTCCTGAGTTATGTGTAGAACTCTTTTTTTACCTATTTCTCTTATGGCTTTTTCAAAACACTCTTCTAATTCTGTTTCATTGTATTTTTTAACAAATTCTTTAATTTTTTTATCAATCTCAATTCTTTTATTGTGTTTTATTGAATAAAAGTCCTCAAACTTCTTTATTGATTCCTCATCATAATAAACCTCAAAGTCCCAACTCAACGGACATCCGAAGATAGACACTGCATTTTTCTTGATTACTTCTTTTTCCCCATTTATTGGCACTATTATTTCATCATCCTTCGCAATATCATCCAACTCCTCATCTGCCAATTCAACTGCCTTTTTAAACTCAAACTTTGGACTAACTAAAACAACTCCAGCACTTAAGGATAAATTTGGATTGTAGCAGGTAAATTTCTTAAATTTTTTTCTAATTTCTTTTGCCAACTCCCATATAACATCCCACGCTCCAACTATAAGCGTATCATCTCCTCCAGAATAAACTAAATAGACATTGTCTTTATAATACACTTCTTTATCCTTAATTTCACATTTTCCTGTCTCAATCAAGTGGGGGATATATCCTGTGAAAAACAAAGTTAGCATGGAACTTAACGTGCTCATTCTTGATATAGATGCAAAGTCACCTAAACCCTCTGTGAATACCTTTCCTAAATTATCAACGTCCATTTTTAATATGCCTATTTTGTTTGTTCCTGTCCTTTCTTTTGCCTGCTCTGCCAATTCATTAAAATCTTTTATTTCTTTTTTGTTTTCATTATTTTCTCCAACGTCCTTTAATGGAAATGCAATTGACCAAATTTTATAAGGTAGTTCTAAATTTCCATTATTATCTGGGAGATTATATTCCTCATTTTCAAGTTTAATTTTTTCAAACAAATCCTTTAATGTTGGAAGTTCTTTTATTGTGATTTCTTTTCTTTTTTTCTCACCTTCAACCTTTGCTTTTGAAGGTTTTTTGTAATTAAAACTAATATAACCTTTATCTTTGAATTCTTTTAAGAAATCTATTAACTCTACAAATGAATAACAGTTTTCACATAATTTGTCTCCTTCTTCACCATATAAACATATTCCCCTCTTAAACTCTCCTCTGCATGCTCTACATATCTTATTTTCGTCACATCTTCCATACGGTTTAAATAAACTTAAATCTTCTATTTTATAATAAAATTTCCTCATTTTTCTTTTTGCAGTTATTTCTCCAACTTCTCTCCATTTTTTTGAGAAATTAGATTCTGATTGTGATAAAAATTCATAAGGCTTAATGTCCGCTTTTCCCAATGTAATGTATAAGTCGATTCTGAATTTACCGTATAGCATTTCGTTTATTTCTTTTTCAAATTCATCAATGCATTCATCTTTTACTTTGTATGATAAAATGTAAAAGTGTCCCCCTCCGCAAAACAATATGTTTGTTATTGGCAAATCTAAATTTTGGATTATGTGGTTTGCAATCATCTCAGTTAAAAAATCCAAATAAAAACTTCTGCCCTTTAACGATTTTGTAGCATATTTTGAAGTTATTTTAAATATAAAATTCTGGATTCCTGATATATCCCCATGAATTAATGAGAACAACCCATATTTTTCCCATGCTGGATTTGAACCTTTTTTATATTTTCCTTTTTCCAACGGAATTTTTTTTAGTAGTTCACGTAACATATCGTCAGTAAGTTCGGCGTCTGCATATTTTCCTTTGCATTCACTTTTTTCGTATATCTTATATAAACAGGATGCAATTGCACAAGTTGTTTTTAGATGGTCAAATAAAGAAATATCTGGCAATGACCCTCCCTTTCTCCAGTTTGTTGCTGACGGAATGCACCAAAAGTATTTCTGAATTAGTTGGTATAATTTTTCAAAGTTGTCTATATTTACTTTTTTTAATTCTTCCATAAAACTGTTGTGCAAATCTTCGTATGAAATATTTGGACTCGGATACGGAAATATTACATGATCCTGAATTGAAAGCGGTTTTAAATTGTATTTTTTCCCTTTCCCGTATAATTCTTCTTTTTTTTCTTTTATTTTTTTGAGGTAGAATTTATCATCACTAATATCTACGAGTTCAAATACGGAAAGTAATGCTTGTTCATCTTTTGGAATACTCAATTCTTCATCTGTGTTTTCCCTTTCTGCACTACTTAGCCAATCCGCCAATCTAACAATACCAATAATTCCTTCATTAATGCTTTGGTCGTGGTGTCTTCTAATGATATCTAAAACTAAATCTCTATCTTTATCATTCAAATTTTTTAAAATGTTTAATTTACAATTGTCATCCTTTAAATACCCCTCTAAAAACTCATATCCAAAATCTACATGCTTTTTCTTTTTTGGGTTATATTTCGCTCTTTGAATGAATTTTCCAATATCGTGTAATAAACTTCCAATTTTTAAAGCCTCATAATCCCTCATTAAACCCCCTCTAAAATTTTGATGAAAGTTTAGTTAATAATATTTACTAAAAATTTATATAAAACTTTCGAAATGTTCTCAGTTTAACATTATAACACAAAAAAACAATACAACGATAAAGACATGAAAATCACGAATGATTAAAAATGAATAAAGTTTGATATTTTGATATATTTATCACCTACTGGAAAATATAATATATTTAAATTTCTTAATTAATCTTTCTTGCATTTATATGCCCTCATCTCGTTTGAAATCTTAGTCTATTAAAACAAGGATTTAAGCAACTTAAATTTTATAACCGTAGTTCCCATCAAAACATTAAATATATAACTCAATAGATATATAGTATCAAAAAAATAGTTGAAGGTGATAACATCGTTGAAGAGAGCGTCCCAAAGCTTAAACGATTAATAAATCTCATGTGGGCTAAGTTCTATCTAACTGTAGAGAAATATAAGTCACCATACGCCCGCAGAGAGAAAATATCCCTCTTGGACTTAATAATCTTTTCGGTTCTATGTATGATATACTTCGGTGGATGTATAAAAAGGGGTATGAATTTTTAATCGAAGGGTTGGGATTGTTTCCGAAAATAAGATACAACAAATTAGTTGAGCGATTAAACAGATATGAAGAACTTTTATTCGAAATTCAGAGCATATTTTTAAATAAAAACTGTTTATTGTCTATAGATACAATTCCAATCGAAACAAAAGAACTTATAAGGAAATATAGACATGAAAAAATAGGAAAATCAATGTTAATTAAAAAAGATGGTATAGTTGGCTACAATGCATCAAAAAAACGTTATTATTTCGGATATAAAGCAACATACACTACTGACGGAATGTATCTAACTCTATTGTTTGTAAGTCCTGCAAATCAGCATGATTTGGATGTCTTGAAAGATAATTATAAACTGTTTGTTAAGAACTTCTCAAACTGCTCTATAATTGGAGATAAGGGTTATATAGATGAAGGTTTTCAAAATATGTTAGGATGGGGAAACGTTTATTTCGAATCTATAAAAAGAAATAACATGATTAAATCGTTTATAGAAAAGATAAAGTATAAAATACTAAATAAATTGAGAAAAACTATCGAAACAAACTTTTCAAAGTTGGTTGAAATGTTCCCAAAGCGTATAAGAGCCATAAGTAAAAGAGGATTTAGCGTTAAATTATTGCTCTTTACAATCGCCTATAATATTAAGACGTTGTATGATGTTAAATTTAGGTAAGTTTGTTAATAATGGTTATTACTTCAATTGCTAAAACTTAATAGTATCTAACTATTTCCACATTGTAATTATATATCTAAATGTGTGATGGGAATTAGGGTAATATTTATATCAAAATTAATAATCGTTGAAGATAATACCGTTTATTACACTTTCTTAACGAATCTTGATTTTGAACATGCAAAGGACTATCTAAAAATCTATAAAAAGCGTTGGAATATAGAAACAAGATTTAGAATGTTTAAAGACCTAAAAATAAAAACGAAATCCAGGACTTTAAAGGTTAGGTTGTTTCTATTTATACTTAGAGCGATAATCCATAACTTTTGGATTTGGATGAAACATAAAAACGAAATTCCTTATAATTTAAATTATAATTTAAAAGAATTTATTATATCAATTAACGACTTTGCAAACTTGTATTGCAAACCTTCCTTTGATTATTATGGTGGTAATACTCGGTTGTGTATATCTAATGCATATTCGGAGATACTGATTAACTTTTTTAATATCAATTAGCATTATTAAACACTGCCTATGTAGTATGGTGATTTTGATGATAATTTTTGGACTATTTGGTAAGACAGGTTGCGGAAAAACTGAGATTTTGAAGGAATTGAAAAAACATCATCCTGTTGTTGATATTGAGGAATGTGCAAACACGCGAGGTAGTGTGTTAGGAGATTTATATCATTTAAGGCAAAGAAATCAGGAGGAATTTGAAAAGGAATTGGATAAGCAGATAAAAAAAGCAGAGAAGGAGGGTTACTGCATTGTTGAATATGAAGGAAGAAAGATAGGTGGTGTAGAGAAATTAAAAATCTCTGGACTGTTTGCCAATCTGAACAACTACACATACAAAATATTGATAGATTGCCCATATGAATGCCAAATAAATAGGCTCTTGAACCAATATCTTCCAAAAAATGAGTATGAGAAGAGGATTTTAATTTCCAAGTTTGAATTATTGAGAAATTCATTAAAGAGAGAAGAGATCCTAAAAGCAATTGATGAAATTATAAAACTAATTGAAAAAGATGAATACTACAACGCTGCAATTCTAATAGAAGAAAAACTTTACAGAGAACACTACATGAGGACTATAAGAAAAATACAGGCAGATTTGATTGTCTATAATGATGATTTGAACAAATCTATCAAAATTATTGATGAGTTTATAAAATCAAAATTGGCAGATAGGTGAGAGTTTGGACGAAGAAATCTTGGCAAGGTTACTGACTTTTAAGGATGATGTTGTTTTATCAATTATCTTAAATGATGGTAGGAAGATGATAACGGATGGTAAAAAAATCCTTGCTGGGAAGGTTGGTGGAGAGTTAGCATCGTTTATTTTGAATAAATCAAAAGAAATCATTGAGAGTAAAAAGATAGAGGTTGCTGAATTTAATGATTATAAGATTTACTTTGAGCCAGTGGATATCAAAAAATACCTAAACTCAATTGGAAAGGAACTTACTGATGATTTAATAACAGTGGATGATTTAGGGAAGTTGATGAAGAAGGATGAAGTTATTGTTGTTGATGTGAGGTCCCCAAGGGAGTACAAAGAAAGAACGATACCAAATGCCATAAACATCCCCCTGTTTTTAGATGGGGAGCATGAACTCATTGGTAAGATTTACAAGGATGAAGGTAAGGATAAGGCAATGGAAGTAGCAGCAGGGATTATTGAGGAAAGTATTAGGAGAATTATGAGGGATGTAATCAAATTGGATAAAAGTAAAACAATTGTTGTTTTTTGTGCAAGAGGTGGAATGAGGAGCCAATCTATTGCCCTAATATTAAAACTTTTAGGATTTAAGGTTAAGAGGTTGATAGGAGGATTCAAAGCATATAAACATGCTGGAAAATAGTTGTTTGCGTTAAATATTGGAAAAATACTTCAATAAATTTAAGAAAGATTGCGACTTATTTTAAAATTTAAGACAAATACAACATTTAAGAATTTCGAAGCATATAAATAAATTTAGTAAAATTCGCAAATAACTATAAATTCTCAATTATTTTTCAACAAACTTAAATCGAAAGTTTTATATATATAATAAACGATAGAATTATAATGATTAATCATTATAAATAATACTCAACAAAAAATTAATAATAAAAAATTAGGCGATAGGATGAAGTTGGGGGACAAATATATTCCAATGGAAAAATTCAACAAACTAAAAGAAGAGTTCTCAAAAAATCCAGAAAAATTCTGGGCTGAGCAGGCAAAATGCTTAGATTGGGATAAAACTTGGGATAAGGTATTGGAATGGAATTATCCATATGCAAGATGGTTTGTCAATGGAAAATTGAATGCCTGCTATAATTGCTTAGATAGGCATATAAAAGGAAATAAGAGAAACAAAGCCGCAATAATATGGGGGGATGAAAATGAGAATAGAAGGATATTAACATATTATGAACTATATAGAGAAGTTAATAAATTTTCAAATGTCCTTCAAAACTTGGGTGTAGAATGTGGGGACAGGGTGGCAATATATCTCCCTATGATACCTGAGGCAATAGTTGCAATGCTCTCATGTGCAAGGATTGGGGCCATACATACAGTTGTATTCTCTGGTTTTTCATCCGATGCCCTTGCAGAAAGAATAAATGATGCCGGAGCAAAGATATTGATCACTGCAGATGTACTCTACAGGAGGGGTAAAAAGATAAGCTTAAAGAATATTGTGGATAAGGCTCTATTGAATTGCCCTACAATAAACCATGTAGTTTATGTTCACAGGGATAAAGAAAATGATATTAAGTTAGTTGAAGGCAGGGATTATCTGTGGGAGGAATTAATGAAAGGAGCAAAAAAATATGTAAAACCAGTATCTGTTGATTCAAACCATCCGCTATTTATATTATACACAAGTGGAACTACTGGAAAGCCAAGGGGGTCGTGCATTCAACTTGGGGTTATTTGGTTTATGTAACAAAAACTATGGAATGGACTTGGGGTATTAATGACATGGATGTATTTTGGTGCACTGCAGATATTGGATGGATTACAGGACATAGTTATGTCGTATATGGTCCACTTTCATTAGGAACAACAACAGTTATATATGAAGGATCTATTGATTATCCAAATCCTGGAAAAATATGGGAAATCATAGAAAATCATGGGGTGACTATCCTTTACACAGCCCCAACAGCAATAAGGATGCTCATGAAGTATGGTGAAGAATGGGTAAAATCTCACGACATATCTACATTGAGAATATTGGGAAGTGTTGGAGAACCAATAAATCCAAGGGTATGGAAATGGTATTATGAAGTTGTAGGGCAGAAGAAATGCCCAATAACTGACTGCTATTGGCAAACTGAAACTGGAGGGCATATTATATACCCACCAATAGGTATTCAGGGAATCCCTTTAAAACCAGGTTCTGCAACATTTCCAGGTATTGGTATTGAGGCAGATATCGTAGATGAGAATGGTAACTCACTCCCACCAAATGAAAAGGGGTTATTAGTTATTAAAAATCCATGGCCTGGCATGTTGATAGGATTATGGAAGAACGATGAGAGATACAGGGCTGCATATTGGGAAAGGATACCTAACTGCTATTGTCCATCCGATTACGCCATTAAAGATGAAGATGGCTACTTCTGGATACTTGGAAGGGCTGATGAGGTGTTAAATGTAGCGGGCCATAGAATAGGAACGGCAGAACTTGAACATGTCCTTGTTTCCCATCCGCTTGTATCTGAATCTGCAGTCATAGGAAAACCTGATGATATAAAAGGAGAAGTACCGGTTGCCTTTGTTATTCCACGTAGGGAGATAAATAATAAAAAAGAAGCAAAAGAAGAGTTAATAAATACGTGAGAGAAACCCTGGGGCCTATTGCAGTTCCTCAGATGATATTCTTTGTAAATAAACTCCCAAAAACAAGAAGTGGAAAAATCATGAGGGGAGTTCTAAAAAAACTTATATCTGGCGAAGAACTTGGAGACCTCTCAACAATAGAAGACAACACAAGTATAGATGAAATAAAAAAAGAACTATCTGATTTTAAATTTGAATAAATAACTTTTTTATACATAACTTTTAAATTTTAAATCTGTTGAATATTATTTTAGGAAATTTTAAGGTGTAAATTATGAAAAATGTTGTAGTTCATGATGCCTACGATAAGAAAGCATTTGAAAGATTTTTAAAAAATAATAGATATTTAAAGGCACTTTTAAGAAATTACGAGCAATTCAGCCCACTACATGAAAAATTAGCAGAAGATACATTTTATGCTTTTTTTAAGTATGTTGTTGAGTTTAATGAGGTTATTGAGGAGGAATTTAAAATAAACAAAATCATTCTTGAAGGTGGATTGGGATCTATTGAATATGAAAAAACAAAGTTAATGACTGAATTGGATGAAGTAAATGCAGGAATGGCAACTAATATGTTCCTTGAGAAGTTTCTTGAGAATATTAAAGCATTAAAACTCCAAAAAGAATATAAAAAACTTGCAGAAATGGCTAAAAATAAAGAAAAAGGAAATGGTGAGGGCATAAGTTTGGATAGTGAAGGTGAAAATACAGAGTTTGATGAATTCATGTCAAAAATAAAAGATGTTGCTAAGAACTCATTAAAAGAAATCTCCGAGGATATTGGAGATACCATAAATGGAATGAATGCAGTGTCTTCTTGGGGTAGTGGAAAGGGCGATAAAAAATCCCTAAATCCTGAGGAAAGGATAAAATTAGCATCAAAAATCTTGGAAAATAAAACAATACATAAAATCGTTAAAAAACTTGGAAGATTAAAACTCATAGCAATAAATGAGTACAAATCAAAGATAATACACTACAGTGGAGAGATCTATTCAATAAAAATGGGCGATGATTTGAAGCATTTATTGCCAAAAGAATTGGTTAATTTTTCTGATGAAATCTTATACCTTGATTTTTTAAGGAAATTTGTGGACAAAAAACTTCTAACTTATGATTTAGATAATGAGGTTGAAAAAAGTAAAGGCCCGATTATTGTTTTATTAGACCATAGCGGTTCTATGTATGGAAAGAGGGAAATTTGGGGAAAAGCAGTTGCTCTATCAATAATAGAAATAGCAAAAAAAGAAAAGAGAAAATTTGGTTATATTGCATTTGATGATGATGTGAGATTTAAGAGGATATTCAATGATATTTCCATTGATGATATTTTGGAGTTGGCATCGTTGTATTATGGTGGAGGAACGAATTTTGAAAGACCATTAGAATGTGCAATAGAGATAGTAAAGAAGGATTTTGAAAATGCAGATATTGTATTGATTACCGATGGATATGCAGATGTTAGCGATGAATTCTTAAAAAAATTAGATGATTTAAAAAAAGATAAAAAATTAAAATTGACATCCATCTTTATTGAGGTATATCCTACTGAAACCATAAAGAAGATTTCGGATGAGTTAATAAAGGTGTTTGATTTAACTGATGAAGATGCTAAAAAAGTATTCAGAAAGTTATAAATGTCAAATTTAAATTTTAATCCATTGGTAGATTATAGTCGTTCTGCAATTAAATATCTAACTGACAGTGTGATTACGATATTCCCTTCTTTATTAGTTCTTTACTACACTCTTTAACCACTTCATAAAACGATAGTCCATATTTGTATCTCAAATATTCTATGTAGTTTGATACTATCGCCATAAATCTAACGAATCCAATATTACTCTTTTCAGACATTAGATAGTTTCCTTCGATTTCTAAAATCGATTTATCTCTTCGCTTGCGGAGCAAGCGAGCAGTGAAATACTTAGTATTTCACCCAATCGATGTTTTCGCTTTGTGATAACAGGCGAGTTACGAAAAACCGATTTAAGTGCTACCTATTTCTATTTTTTTGGTTTTAATTTTACTGACAGTGTGATTACGAGAATCCTTTCTTTATTAGTTCTTTACTACACTCTTTAATCACTTCATAGAATGATAATCCATATTTGTGGCTTAAATATTCTATACAGTTTGATACCATTGCTATAAACCTAACAAACCCAATATTGCTCTTTTCAGACGTTAGGTAATTTCCCTCAACATCTAAAATCGATTTATCTCTTCTATGCTTTTCTTCTATCTTTGGTCTCTTCATATACTCGCTTATTATGTTCTCTGCCTTCTTTTATGGTTTNTAGAGACCAGATACTTAGGTTTTCGCTTACGAAGTAAGCGAGCAACG
>NZ_AGJL01000021.1 GCF_000243455.1 Methanotorris formicicus Mc-S-70
AACATTAGATACAACCCATCGGTAATATAAGTTGCTTTGTATCCATAATACCACAGTCTTTTCGATGGGTTATATCCAACACTGCCGTTTTTTAATAAGTTCCGAGTATCCAATTTTTCATGTCTTCCCTTCCTTACGGATTTTTCGTTTCAATTGGGATTGTATCTATGAATAATAAACAATTTTTGTTTAGGAAAGTCTTTTGAATCTCGAATAAAAGTTGTTCATATCTATTTATTCGTTCAACAATCTTGTTATATCTAATTTTTGTAAATAGTCCTAAATATTCGATTAGTATTTCATAACCCCTCTTATAAACTCCCGAAAAGTATATCATACAAAGAACCGAAAAGATTATTAAGTCTAAGAGAGATATTTTCTCTCTGCGTGTGTATGGCGATTTGTATTTGACGACTATTAGGTAAAACTTAGCTCGCATAAGATTTATTAAACGCTTAATTCTCGGAATTTTAGATTTATCTACGATGTTATTACCTCCAACTATTTTTTTGTAGTAATCTATAATCATATAGTTATATATTTATCTATTTGATGGGAACTACCGTTAAGATTATACTTTAACGTTTATATCATATAGATGAGTTAAATTATGACACAAACATAATTTTGAGAGGAGAGAGCCATGGGATTTTTAGATGTAATAAAGGGAATTTTTAAAAAATCACCAAAGATACACTATGCAAAATCCCAAACAGTTGATTTAATTGAATTAAAAAGAAACCCCTACTATATTGTGGCGTCAGTTGAATTGGGTAATACTACAACAAAAGCCATCATTACGGCAACAAATATGGATACTGGAAAAACCTATATTGTGAGCAAACATGTAAAAATGACAAGAGACGTTAGAAAACCAAAGAAGGGAGAAGAGGTTTTTGGGAAAACATTGTGGGGTGTTGAATTAACAAAAGAAGCGGTTGCAGAGATGGTTAAGGAGGTTTTACTAAAAGCCCTTAAGGAAGGAAACCTAACAATAGATGACTTGCATTTTGTCGTTAGAAGTACTGGAGTTACGGCAGGTTTTGCCTCTCCTGAGGAGGTTGGGGCAATGATTATTGCATTGGCAGATGGATGTTTAAAAGCAGGCATTCCTCCATCAAAGATGGCTCCTGCAATGTCAAAAAACCAACTGCCGAAACCATTTGATAAATACAGCATGATGGATAAAATAATATTTGATGGGGCAGTTACGGGAGTTCTCCCTCCAACAGGGAAGGAAGTTGTTGCAAATGAAATGGAAGGGGAACTTGTTACGGCAGGAATAAAAGTTGGAAGTAAATGGACAGAGGTCGATTTTAGAAATCCATGTATGAGTATTGACTTTGGTACTACATTAGCAGGGAGGATAACCAACGATACTCTACCTTATGCAAAGGTTATTGGGAATTTGTGTGGTTTGGCGGGGGCTATTGCCGACAGTATTACAAGAGGTTCTGGGCTTGTTAATAAAGAAAAAGGGGCGGCTTTAGATATTACAAAAAAATGTAATGATAAACCAAACAAAGAACTTGCAGAAGAATACGCAGAGAAAGCCCACAAATACATAATAATTGATGAAGTTCCATCAAATGTTGAAAGATTTGGAACAGTTCCAGTTAATCCAGAGGCGGCAAAAAAAGCAGGAACTACCTTAATTGGATGTGATGTTGGAGAAAATGGAAGTGACTTGCCAAAATTAGAGGAGATTGGAAAAAGAATTGTTGAGGAATGCAATGTTCCAACTCTACTCTATACTTTGGATTTGGTTTCTGCAGAAATAGCAAAGAGATTAGTTGAATTTGTATATAAAAAAGGACTTGTTAATGAAAAAACTGCAATAGGTATAACAGGTAGGGCAGGAATTACTGGGGAGAAGCCAAAGTTAATAATAGAAAAACTCAAAGGATTGGATATCTGGGAGAATGTTGAAGAAAATGTCGTGTTTGTTGAGGATGGTTTAGCATTGGGGGCGAGTGTTATGGCAAGATGTATGAATTGCCTTGGAACGCCAAACATACCAATTGGGGGTAATAGGGGAGGAGGTTGCATTTTGGGTTTAAGAAGAAAATGGCAAAAAGATAAAGGTATGCTTAGATAACAAAATGGTGAAAAAATGCATAAAGGTATTGATAACGTTAAATATGGTGTAATAACGGTAAGTGATAGTAGATACAATGAAATGTTAAAAGGCGATAAAGTTGAAGATAAATCAGGAGAACTTTTAAAAAATGAGTTAAATGCCATATTCCATGCTCTAATTCCAGACAATAAGGATATGATAAAAGGAATTATAGACCATGTCATAGATTTTTTTGATGTGGATTGTATCGTCATAACAGGAGGAACAGGCATATCTAAGAGGGACAACACATCAGACGTATTAAAAGAAATTTTTGAGAAGGAGTTGGAAGGATTTAAAATAATATTCCATAAGATAAGTTATGATGAAGTTGGAGAAGCAACAATTTTATCACGAAGTACTGCAGGGATTTATAGGGGAAGGGTCATATATGCCCTTCCAGGTTCAGTAAATGCATGTAAAACAGGTCTAAAAATTATAAAAAAAGAAACAGGACATATCTTAAGACATGTTAGAGAATAAAGTAATATGTTTTGGTGAAAATAATGACAACTCGCTTTGCTCATAAAATCATAGCAATAAGTGGAAAAGGTGGAACTGGAAAAACCATGTTTTCAACTTTATTGATAAAGGCATTAACTAAAAAAACAAATAGCATTTTAGTTATTGATGCAGATCCAGACTCAAATCTACCAGAAACGCTTGGAGTTGAAGTAGAAAAGACAGTTGGAGACATAAGAGAGGATTTGAAGAAGTTAGTTGAAGAGAACAAACTACCTCCTGGGATAACGAAGCAGAATTATTTGGAAGGAAAGATTTATGAAATCATAGTCGAGACGAATAATTTTGATTTACTTGTTATGGGAAGACCTGAAGGAAGTGGATGCTATTGCAGTGTGAACAATTGGCTTAGGCAGATAATAGACACCCTTGCAAAATCATACGAGTATGTTATTATAGACACTGAGGCAGGATTGGAGCATTTGAGTAGAAGAACAACTCAAAACGTTGATTTGATGATTGTTGTTACAGATGCATCAAAAAGAGGCATTGGAACTGCAAAGAGGATAAAAAAACTTGCAAATGAACTGGAAGTTAAATTTAAAGATATCTATGTTGTGGCAAATAAGGTAAATGAAGAAAATGAGCAAATCGTTGAGGAATATGCAAAAGAATTAGGATTAAATTTAATTGGGAAACTACCCTATAACAAAGAGATAGCGGAATATGATTTAAGGGGAAAACCATTATTTGATTTACCAGATGATAATGAGGTTTATAAAAAAGTAGAGAAAATTGTAGAAAAGTGGATAATATAATCACTATAACTCTCCCATGAATTTTGGGAATGCCTCCTTGTATGCCTTTGCTAATTTTTCAACCTCTAAGTTAATCAACTCTTTTCCATCCAATTTTATCTTTAATTCATTTCCTTTCACTTTTCCAATGACATATCCTTTTGTTTCTTTTAAAACTTCCTCAACATGCTTTTCATCAACTGCCAAAATTATTCTTCCAGAGGTTTCTGAGAATAACAAAATATCTTCTCTCAAATTGTCTTTGTTGTATTCACTTAGATCTAATTCTGCCCCAATGTTGTTATTTATACAGAGTTTTGCAATAGCAATGGATAATCCACCTCTTGAACAATCTATTGCCTCATTTATTATTCCTTTGTTTATTAATTTAACAACACTATTGTATATTTCTTTTTCTTTCTCCAAATCAACTCTTGGGACAATTCCTTCCTCTGTGTTGTGAATAACTTTATAGTATTCACTTCCTCCCATTTCATCCTTGGTTTCATTTGTTATTATTAAAACATCCCCTTCCTTAACTTTATTAAACACTCCTGGAACCTTTTCAACATCCTCCACAATTCCAACAACACCTATAGCAGGTGTTGGGTTTATTGGGTAATCTTTATCATCAATTATCGTCTCATTGTATAAACTTACGTTTCCTCCAACAACTGGGATGTCAAAGAACTCGGCAGCATCAGATAAGCCCTTAACACATTCTTTTAATTGCCAATATCTTTCAGGTCTCTCTGGATTTCCAAAGTTTAAATTATCAAGCATGGCAACTGGCTTAGCCCCTACTGTTGCTAAATTTCTAACACTCTCTGCTACTGCATTAACTGCCCCAACGTATGGGTTTAGTTTGCAGTATGTTGAGTTGCAATCAGATGTTAAAGCAATGCCCTTTGGATATGCTTCAACCAACCTTAAAACTGCAGCATCTTTTCCTGGCTTTACAACAGTCCTTATTTGAACTTCATGGTCATACTGCTGGTAAATCCACTCTTTTGAACAGATATTTGGACTTTCAAGGAGTTTTAATAAAACTTCATTCAAATCCTCTGGCATTTTTATTTTTTCCTTGTCATCTTTTTTCTCTTTTAAATCCTCTTTTTCTTCCCTATGCAATAATGGTGCCTCACAAAGCAACTCCAAAGGCAAATCAACGACAACCTCTCCATTAAACTTTGCCACTATTCTCTTTGTATCTGTTGTTTTTCCTATCACTGATGCAGGCAATTCATACTTTTCAAATATCTTTATAATTTCTTCTTCACTTCCCTTCTCAACTGCTAAGAGCATTCTCTCCTGACTTTCTGAAACCATAATCTCATAAGGTGTCATACCCTCTTCTCTTAAAATAACGTTTTCTAAATAAAGTTCTGCCCCAACACCTCCACCGTAACACATCTCTGAGGTTGATGATGTTATCCCTGCCGCTCCTAAATCTTTCATTGCCTTAACCTTTCCTGTTTTACATGCCTCTAAAACTGCATCAATTAAACACTTCTCTGTAAATGCATCTCCAATCTGAACACTTGGTCTATCCTCTTCACTCTCACTTGTTAAATCCTTTGAAGCAAATGAAGCCCCACCAATACCATCCCTTCCTGTTGAACCAACTAAGATTAAGGATAATTCTGGCTCTCTTGCCTTTCCGGTGATTATCTC
Source organism: Methanotorris formicicus Mc-S-70 (assembly GCF_000243455.1). Taxonomy (NCBI): domain Archaea; kingdom Methanobacteriati; phylum Methanobacteriota; class Methanococci; order Methanococcales; family Methanocaldococcaceae; genus Methanotorris; species Methanotorris formicicus. The sequence continues at coordinate 5,053 of NZ_AGJL01000021.1, forward strand.
ATCTTCTCTAACCAATCCAATACAAACAACATTAACTAAGTTGTTGTAGTCAAATGATTTGTCAAATTCACACTCTCCTCCAACTGTTGGAACTCCAATCCTATTCCCATAGTCCCCAATACCTTTAACAACCCCTTCAATAAGCCACCTTACTTTATCTTTTTCTTTCCCGTTAATATCCCCAAACCTTAATGGGTCTAATAATGCTATAGGCTTTGCTCCCATTGAGAGAATATCCCTAACAATTCCACCAACACCTGTTGCCGCTCCGTTGTAAGGGTCTATGTATGACGGATGGTTATGACTCTCCATAGCCAGGGCAATGCAAATATCCCTGTCAACTCTAATAATTGCAGCATCATCCCCAGGACCAACAACAATATCTTTATTATTCTCCTTTATTGTCTTCGCAAACATTCTTAAAAGGGATTTTGAAGACCTGTATGCGCAATGCTCACTCCATAAGTTCTCAAACATCCCAATCTCTACATCATTTGGTTTTCTTCCCAATTTTTCCTCTATATATTTCAAATCATTTAAGTCCATAATCTTCCTCCTCATTATTAATACTCATTATTTAATACTTATGAAATTAGTTTTGTAGTAAAGTTTTAATTATTCACCACGTTTTTAATCTTTTCTATATTGTCATTTATGTTATGTTCGCTCATCTTCAAGTATCATTACCTAACATGATTATAAGTAATTCAGAGAACCAATTCGATTTATAGTTGTATATAAATTTATAAACAATATTCTCAAAAATACAGGTTTAAAATCGTTTTCCAAAATGTTTTGAAATCAACTATAATTATTTAAGATAAAGTATCGTTGGGAATATCAACACGCTCATCATATAAGATAGTGGTGTTTTTGTTTTTAAACATAAAGTTCCAATTGAAATTCCTATTAAATAAACAACCAAATGGTAAATAACATCATACTTGATGGATGAAACCACAACTATAAATGTGCAAAATAATATAAAAAACATTGAAATCTTCTTAAACTCTATCTTCTGCATTTTTAGAAGGATAAACTTTGAAAGATATAATAGAATAGCACAAGAGATTGAAGATGCAATAATTATGGATGTTATTAACTGGAACAGATTAACATCAATATTCAAATTCCCAATTGCGTCTGCAACACCACTCCTGCCAGTTCTAATTAAAAACAATGCGAAGATTGAAAATACCTCACTGGCTAATGTTATAGAACCCTGTGAGATTATAAAATTTTTTATGTTACTCTCTACTATCAATTTACTCAAAAAGTAATTCATCTGAGATCCACCAACAGCAGGTAAAAATACCCTTAAAATTCCTCCAATAGAACCAAGAAATGCTGATTTTAAAAAACTTAACTTGAAATCGGGAAATGTTATAATTTGATGCGGTATCTTTGTTATTTTAAGGCTATTCATCAGTATTGGAATACCAAACATGCCAGTGAATATTGCGGTTAATGTGCAGTTGAAGGATGGATTTTTATACAGTGTAATAACCCCAAAAATCCCAGATAAGATAGTAACAACTGCCGTCCAATAACTTCTTGAAAACACAACAATAATGAACAAAATTAGCGTTAAAATAAATGGAAGATGTGGTTTTAAAGATTCATAAAACCCATAAAAATCCAAATTTAAAAGATAGATGATAAAAACCACACAAATTGAAAATACTATGCCTAAAAACGCCCCAAATCCAGATAAAAACACCGCTTCATATCCCAAACCTTTCAAAGTTAATCTGTGCATGGGAAAAACTGCAGTAGCGGTTTCATCATCAGGAACTCCTAAAAACACCGTTGGAATGTAGTTTATAAAATAGTGGGCAACAACCATGCCAATTAAAAAGAACAAATACCCATCCTACTAAAAAAGGAATAAATAGGAAGGATAATGCCACAATGTTGTTTGGATGTACACCCGGAAACAATCCAGTGAATGTTCCGCAAATAATACCCAAAAATAAAAAAAGTAAATTATCTATTGGCATTCTTTGAACACCATTTGCATTTTTTATAACCCAATTCCCTTGCATCTTCCTCAGAATAGAAATAGATTATATTATCTTCCTTTAACTTCTTACCATAAGGACAATCTTTTGATGTATGGTATGTTTTCCCATATTTTGAGGCATAGATATTTGTTGGTTTTGGGGAGAGGTAGATATCCCTATCAAAATTCAACTTCTCAATCAACTTGAAATTATCCATATCCTCCAAAATTATTTGGTATTTCCCATTGTATGTTGATATTTTTCCAATTACTTGGACTTTATCCCTCTCTTTTATGGAACATGGATAATAATTTTTTATGTAATTTGTTAAATCTTCCCTAACCTTTCCAAATGCAACAACATCCAAATGCCCAGTGCCATCGTTTATGGTTATGGATTTAACTTCCAATATATTCCTGCACTTATCCCTTTTTAACCCCAACTTTTGAATATATCCTGTTATTTTTACATAATCACCCTCCTTTATTTCACAAATCTTAACTTCCTTTGGTTCTATGCTGTAAAAATTTAAAGTTGTTATGCCCAATACTGCAAATATTAAACAAACTATTATGATATTTTTATCATTCATAAACTCCCCCCAATTATTGCTTAATTTCTTTTTTAATGAAATTCTTTGCTATGTCCATGACATTCTCAGATATTACATATTTTGCATTATCTTTCAACACAATTGAAGCAACTTCCAATGCCTTGTAGAGTTGTGCCTCATCCTTAAAGTATTGCTGTGCAGCCTTTGCAACAATTTTAATTGCCTTTGCCTGCCCTTCTGCCTCAATCCTATAACTCTCTGCAACCCCTTCTGCTTTTAAGATTCTACTTTGTTTTTCTCCTTCTGCCTCTAAGATTGCTGCCCTCTTCAACCTTTCTGCCTTCATTTGCTGTGTCATTGCATCTTTTATGTCTTGTGGTGGCTCAATCTCTCTAAGTTCAACCTTCTCTACCTTAACCCCCCAAACATCCGTCTCCTTATCCAAAATATCCAATAACTTTGAGTTTATAAACTCCCTCTTATTCAAAACCTCATCCAACTCCATATTACCAATTATCGCTCTTAGCGTTGTTTGAGCAAGGTTTATTATTGCAAACTCATAATTTTGAACCTCCAAAATAGCCTTACTGACATCCACAACCCTATAATAAATAACCGCATCTATCCTAACAGCAGCGTTATCTTTTGTTATCATCTCTTGTGGTGGGATATCAACAACCATCGTCCTCAAATCAACTTTAACAGGTATATCAAAGAATGGGATTATTAAATTTACTCCAGGTCTTAATTTTCCAATGACCTTTCCTAATCTAAATATAAGCCCCCCTTCATACTGCTTGACAATAACAATTGCCTTTGTTAAAATAAATAGTACAATTAAACCTAATAGAATCCAATACCACATAATTCCACCCCATTTATGTTTTATTCCTTATTTTGTGGTTCTTTTCTTTTAACTATGAGAGAAACCCCATCTACACCAACAATAACAACTCTCTCCCCTTTTTTTATTGGTTCATCTGCCTTTGCCTGCCATCTCTCCCCATCAACCAAAACATGCCCATATTTGTGCTCATCAACGTCCTCATCTAAAACCCCTTCCTCACCAATATATCTCTCTGCACCAATCCTTATATACATTCCTTTCCCATAAACTATCCTATGCAAAATATATAGGGTAATTCCCCCAGCAAATATTGCAGAGATTAATGCAAAGTTTGGATTTATTAACAAAAAAATCCCATAAATAAGTATTGCAATCCCCCACGCTGGAAAATACAACCCGGGAATGATGGTTTCTAAAGCGATAATTATCAACCCAACCAATATAAACAAATATCCAATTTCCATAAAACTCACTCTTTCTTTTTGTAGTATTTTGCAAATACCCTATATTGAAAAATCCCTAAGAAGAACCCAACAAACGAATTAATGAATGCAATCACTACATCCACAATATATGGTAACTTTGGATTTGCAAATATTAAAAGGAACTTTAAAATCACAAATGGTAATTGGATAACCATACTTATGATAGAGATTACAATCACAACCACTATGAACAAAATTATATATTCCAACGAGAACTTATTAAACACCTCAACGAACTCGAAAAATCCCAAAAACCCCCTCTTTGCAAAATTAACTGTTGCCAATGGAAGGTAAAACATCAATGGGAGTATAAATAAAACCATCAACAACATCCCCAAACCTATCAAAATCATCCCGGTGTTGGGATTTTTTGATAAATAGAGAACTCCACCCCCAACAATCAGTAATGGAACAATAATGAATATCAAAACCAACAAAAAATTTCCAACAGCCCAAAGTATCCCCTTAACAAATAGTTCTCCAAAATTTTCCCACTCTGGTAGTTGGTTGCTACCCTTCAACGTTGATTCTATACTCTAACATAATAACCATAAACAAATAAAGATATAAGAAACCCAATGAATGTTAACACACCAGCAATTGCTATTGCTGAACTTAAATGACAACCCATTTTCATTTTATCCAAATAAGGGGTTAAGAAAATAAGTAAGATAGATAATGCAACAGGAAACAGAGACGTTAAAATACCTCCAACAATTCCTTTCTTTAAATCTGAGAATGTATATTTTAATGGTTCTTTTATATATTCATTAGAAAATGACATACTCCCCCTCATTCATCCTCAACAATAACAGCAGTCCCACTTGCACTAACCATTAGCATACTCCCATTTTGTCCAACAGTTTCGTAATCCAAATCAATTCCAACAATTGCATTAGCCCCCAAATCCTTTGCTTCTTCAATCATCTCGTTTATTGCTATCTCTTTTGCCTTCTTTAACTCCCTCTCATAAGCCCCCGCTCTTCCCCCTATTATGTCTCTAATCCCTGCGAATATATCTTTAAGGACATTAACCCCCACAATTGCATCTCCGCTAACAATTCCTAAATATTTGACGATTCTTTTTCCTTCAATACTTGGAGTTGTCGTTGTTATCATTTCTACCACCTATAATAAATTGTAACTACTCGTTTATATCCTTTACCATTTTGATGCTAATCATCGTATTGCGATTATTATTTATATTATGTAATTGTAAGTGAAGATGAGCGTTAAAATAAAATTTAAAATAGGTAAAAATTAAATATCTATCTTTAAACATTCTTTTACTAATTTTATTCCTTTTTCTAAAAGTTCTTTTGCATCTTTACTATTTTTTGCCTCAACTCTAACCCTTATATATGGTTCAGTTCCTGAAGGCCTTATTAAAACCCATCCATTCTCTAAGTTAAATCTTGCCCCATCAACGGTTTCAGGAGTTATTTTAAATAAACTCTCTCCCTTCTCAACAACATACTCCATTACTTTTTTCTTTTTCTCATCTTCACATGGAATTTTCTCCCTTAAATTTACGTATAATGGGATTTCATCCATTATCTCATATAACTTTTTGCCATAAAACTCCATCATCTCCAAAATCCTCAAACCACTTAAAATTCCATCGGGAGTTAAGTGAATATCTCCATGAATCCATGTTCCACTCGGCTCCCCTCCAAATAATGCGTTATATTTTTGCATCACCTCTGAAACTGCAACATCCCCAACTTTTGTTCTAATAACCTCAACATTTAAATCCTTTAGATATTCATCAATAACCATTGATGCATCAACAGTTGTTATTATTATTTTTTTATTTGTTTTTTCAACAATATATCTTGAAAATGCAGCCAAAAGTTTATCAAAATCTGTCATCCTACCTTTTTCATCAATAGCAATCATCCTATCGGCATCACCATCATGTGCAATACCAATATAATCCCCATCTTTGTTATTTAACCCCCTAATCATCTCCATTGTATTTTTTAAATTCTTTTCATTCGGCTCTGGCATCCTTCCTACAAATCTTCCATCTACATGAGAATTTACCGATATAACATGACATCCTACATCTGTAAATAGATATGGGGAAACCAAACTTCCAGATGCATTGCAGCAATCTACAATCACATTGAATTTCTTCTCTATATTCACATTCTTTAAAATAAAGTCCATATATTTTTTTAATGCTTTCTTATCCTCCCAAACATCACCCACACAATCCCACGAAGCCCTTTTAAAACCATTGCTAAAAACAATTTCTTCAATCTCCTCTTCCTGACTTGGTCTATATGCGGTTCCATCATTATTAAAAATCTTTATCCCATTATACTCTGGAGGATTGTGAGAGGCAGTAATCATAACCCCTGCATCATATTCTCTTGTAGAAAACCCCAAAACTGGCGTTGGGACCATGCCTATTGTTGTTACCTCACTACCCCCATTCAATAAACCTGCTATCAATGCACTCTCTATTAACTTTCCAGTTGTCCTTGTATCCCTCCCAATAACAACATCATCTACTTTTTTTGACAGTGCAAATCCTACCTTATATGCAATTTCTGGATCAAGGTTTTTCATCCTTATTCCTGAAGTTCCAAAAAGTTTCATTGATGACACCCAAAATTTTGTTTTTTGTTTTGTTATTTTTTGTAAATTATTTATTTATTAATTTTTATTTGACTCTTTTTTCAATTGTGTCACAACCATAAATAAAACCAAAATATTTATATAGAAGTTCATTGTCATATACATACCGATGAAGTTCAAAAGTTATGAGGTGAGGAATATGGCAGCAATGGGTCAACCAGTTATTGTATTACCAGAAAATGTTAAAAGATACGTAGGTAGAGATGCTCAAAGAATGAATATCTTAGCAGGTAGGGTTATTGCTGAGACAGTTAGAACAACATTAGGTCCAAAAGGAATGGACAAAATGTTAGTTGATGATTTGGGGGACATTATTATCACAAACGATGGTGTCACAATCTTAAAAGAGATGAGTGTTGAGCACCCAGCAGCAAAAATGCTTATTGAGGTTGCAAAGACACAGGAAAAAGAAGTCGGGGATGGAACAACAACAGCAGTTGTAATTGCAGGAGAATTATTGAGAAAAGCAGAAGAGTTATTAGACCAAAACGTTCACCCAACAATAGTCATCAACGGATACCAATTAGCACTCAAAAAGGCATTAGAAGAATTAAACAACATTGCAATTGACATAAAACCAGATAATACTGAAATGTTAAAGAAAATTGCAATGACTGCAATTACAGGAAAAGGTGCTGAAAAAGCAAGAGAAAAATTAGCAGAAATCATTGTTGAAGCAGTAAGAACAGTAATTGATGAAAATGGTAAAGTTGATAAGGACTTAATTAAGATTGAGAAGAAAGAAGGGGCTCCAATAGAAAATACTGAATTAATTAGGGGAGTTGTTATTGACAAAGAAAGAGTCAACCCACAAATGCCTAAGAAAATAGAAAACGCAAAAATTGCATTATTGAACTGCCCAATTGAAGTCAAAGAAACAGAAACAGATGCAGAAATTAGAATCACCGACCCAGCAAAATTAATGGAGTTCATTGAACAAGAAGAGAAGATGTTAAAAGAAATGGTTGAAATGATTAAAGCAACTGGTGCAAATGTTGTATTCTGTCAAAAAGGTATTGATGATTTGGCACAACACTACTTAGCAAAAGAAGGAATATTGGCAGTTAGAAGAGTCAAGAAATCAGACATGGAGAAATTATCAAAAGCAACTGGTGCAAAAATAATAACAAACATAAAAGACTTAACACCAGAAGACTTAGGTGAGGCTGGAGTAGTTGAAGAGAAGAAAGTTGCTGGAGACGCAATGATATTCGTTGAAGAGTGCAAACTTCCAAAAGCAGTAACAATATTGGTCAGAGGAACAACAGAGCATGTAATGGAAGAAGTTGCAAGAGCAATTGATGATGCAATTGGGGTTGTTGCATGTACAATTGAAGATGGTAAGATTGTTGCTGGTGGTGGAGCACCAGAAGTTGAATTGGCTAAGAGAATCAGAGATTACGCTGAAAGTGTTGAAGGAAGAGAGCAATTAGCAGTTAAAGCATTCGCTGATGCATTAGAAGTTATTCCAAGAACATTAGCAGAGAACTCAGGATTAGACCCAATTGACACATTGGTAAACTTAAGAGCAAAACACGAAAAAGATGGAGTAACACTCGGATTGGATGTCTTCAGTGGAGAAGTTATCGATATGTTGGAAAAAGGTGTTGTTGAGCCATTAAGAGTTAAAACACAAGCAATCATCTCAGCAACAGAAGCAACAGAAATGTTGTTGAGAATTGATGACGTCATTGCAGCAGAAAAATTAGACAAAGGAAAAGGAGATTCAGGAGACATGGGGGATATGGGAGGGGAATTCTAAATTCCCTTAATTAAATCTTTTTTTATTTTTTAAAAATGTTTATACATTTAAATATATAGTTTCAATGTAAAAGGAATTTAAATTACTGATAGTGTGATTTAACAATATTAACTTTAAAACCAAAAAATAGAAATATGTAGTGCTTGAATAACTCGTTAAAAAACGGTGAAACCTCCATGCTAACAGCACTTAATAGTATACTCACTAATTCTATAAATAGTTTAGGATTTAACTGTTCGGAGGAGTTATCTAAGTTCGCACAAGTTAGAACACTAACGCCAATAAAAACTATCAAAGCATTTTCAGAGTATGTCTCGGGAATTCACAGAACGACTATCGTTAAAAACCTACAAAAACTATCAGAAAATGAGTTTTGTTTGTATACTCAACTATCCAACCTTCCCGATATTTTTGATGACAATAGATTTAAATACACTGCAATAATCGATTCAACGCTACTAAGGAGATGGAGTAAAAAGGTTTATGGTTGCAATATTCGATATAACTACATCGAAAGACATAGCAAACCATATCAAGAGCAGATAAACTGCTGTATTTATCACGAAAAAAAGGGATATATTCGATTTACACTACAATAAAACCACTTGGCAAAAAATCCACAGACATATTCATCGAAATTATTAGATTCTTAACTCATATAGATATCGGGACGGTCGTAGGAGACACTTTTGTAACGACAAAGAAAATTATGAAGGAATCTAAAGAATTGGGAATGGAATATATTGGTAAACTTAGGAAAAACCTGATAGTTGAATATTTCGGTAAGAAGGTTAAGGTAGAAGGACTATTTAAGAGGGATTTCGAGAAAGAAAAGCTTAAATTAAGGACTATTAATGGAATAAAGTTTAGATTATCCGAGAAAGTGGTCAATATTCCCGATGTTGGTAGAGTTAAAATCGTTGCAGTGTTGATGGAAAATCAGAGATTAGACGAAATGCTTCGCATTTCGTTGCTCGCTTACTTCGTAAGCGAAAACCTAAGTATCTGGTCTCTACAAACCATAAAAAGAAGGCAGAGAACATAATAAGCGAGTATATGAAGAGACCAAAGATAGAAGAAAAGCATAGAAGAGATAAATCGATTTTAGATGTTGAGGGAAATTACCTAACGTCTGAAAAGAGCAATATTGGGTTTGTTAGGTTTATAGCAATGGTATCAAACTGTATAGAATATTTAAGCCACAAATATGGATTATCATTCTATGAAGTGATTAAAGAGTGTAGTAAAGAACTAATAAAGAAAGGATTCTCGTAATCACACTGTCAGTAAATTATCTCATCGCCTTTAAAACTTCATCTTTTAATTCATTAACGATTTTCCTCTTATATTCCAAAAACTCTATACCTGTTCTATCCCTTGGTCTTTTTAGTTCAATTGGAACTATTTTCTTTATTTTTCCAGGTCTCGCAGTCATTACAACAACCTTATCTGATAAATACACAGCCTCATCAACACTATGCGTAACAAAAAGTACAGTTTTTTTCTCCTTTTGCCAAATCTTTAAAAGTTCATTTTGAAGTATCGCTCTTGTTTGTGTATCCAATGCCCCAAAAGGTTCATCCATTAAAACAATCTCTGGGTCATTTGCAAGAGTCCTTGCTATCGCTACCCTTTGCTGCATTCCTCCACTAAGTTGGTGTGGATAGGCGTCCTCAAAACCCTCTAATCCAACCATCTTTATAAATTTCCTTGCAACTTTTATCTGCTCTTCCTTTGGAATCTTTTTAATTTCCAAACCAAAGGTTACATTCTTTAAAACCGTCCTCCATGGCATTAACGTGTATTGCTGGAACACCATACCCCTTTCAGCACTTGGCTCTCTAACTTCCTTTCCATCTAACAGAACTTTTCCACTTGTGGGCTTTTCTAAACCTGCTATAATCCTCAACAATGTTGATTTACCACAACCACTCGGCCCTACAATAGAGATGAACTCATTCTCCTCCACTGACAGACTTACGTTATCTACAGCGAGAAGTTCCTTTTTTTCCGTGATGTATTTTTTGACAATATTTACCAACTCCAGTTTTGCCATCAATTACACCTTTTTTCTATTTATTTCAATGAAATTTATATAGCATGTTCATGTTTAGATTATTTCATCATAGATCTCCATTTGAAATACCTATCTTCAATAAATCTAAGCCCCCTATCTAAAATTAATCCAATCAATCCAATAACAGCCATTGCAGCAATAACAACATCCATCCTACTTAAAGAATATGCATACATAATCAAATACCCCAAACCAGCATCACTTCCTGGCAACATCTCTGCAGCGACAACACACATCCATGCAATCCCTGCCCCAACTCTTAAACCAGTTAGGATACTTGGTGATGAAGCAGGAATAACAACCTTTATTAAAATATCCTTACTCTTAGCCCCGAGGGTTAAAGCCGCCTCAATCAGTGGTTTTGGAACTCCTTTAACTCCAGATATGGTGTTTATCAAAATTGGGAAGAATGCCCCTATAAATATGATAAATAGCATTGATGCCTCTCCGATTCCAAACCATGCCAATGCCAATGGAACCCATGCAAGAGGCGGAATGGGTCTTAACAACTCAATAACTGTATCAAATAAATCATTAACAAAAGAATAATACCCCATCAAAATACCCAATGGAATTGCAACACAGCCAGCAACAATAAATCCAGAGATAACTCTTTTTATACTTATAACCGTATTTTCCACCAAATTCCCAGTTCCTAAAATCCCTTCCCATGGGTGGAAGAGAACGTTTAAAACACTTTCGACTCTTGGGATTATTACTGGGTTGTTTAGATATATGGCAAATATTTCCCAAAGAATTACCCCAAGTATTGGTAGTAGAAGGTTCCTAAGCAACTTCATAATCCCCCTTCCGTTTTTAATATTGCAGTTTTTGTAAATTGCCGTAAAAAGCATATGTGAATAAATAATAAAAATTTAAAAATATAGGTTAATTAAACACATTGAGGTAATATAAAGATTTCGATTTTGGGGTTGATAGTATGGGTAAGATCAAGGAGTTCGTAGAGTATCTACATGAAAATGAAATAAAAAAGGCCGTAATTTTAAAAAAAGAAAATATAAATTATTTCTTGGAGAGATATCCACCAAATTTTTCAGTTCTGGTTTTTGAAGGAGAGGAAGGGATTTTATATGTTCCTAAATTAGATTATGAGATGGCAAAGAAATATGAAAGAAATAATCTACGAGTTGAGATTTTTGATAAGTGGGAGAATATCTTTGAGGGTTGCGATGGTGTTGAGGAAACCTTACCAATAAAGTTCTTAAAATATCTAAGCAAAGATTATAAAATCATCTCAGAAAAGATTAAAGAGATGAGGGTGATAAAAAATAAAAGTGAAATAAAACTAATAAAAAAAGCAGTTGAGATTAGTGATAAGGCAGTTGAATATGTTACAGAGAATCTTGAAAATATGAATAAAACTGAAAATGAACTATCTGCAGAAATAGAATATGTTATGAAAAGGAATGGAAGCATCAGGCCTTCTTTTGATACAATTGTTATTTCAGATAAAAAAACTTCTTATCCGCATGAACTACCTTCAAATAAAATAATAAAAAATATTCTTTTAATTGATATCGGGGCTGTGTATGGGGGTTATTGTTCAGATATAACAAGGACATTTTTGTTAAATCCATCAAAAAAAATGGAAGAGGTTTATGATATTGTTTTTAATGCTAAAAAAGAGGCGGAAAAGTATTTAAAAGAAGGAATTTCGGCAAAAGAACTTGATAAAATTGCAAGAGAGTTCATGGGAGAATATAAGGAATATTTCATTCACTCTCTTGGTCATGGGGTTGGTGTTGAAGTGCATGAAACTCCGGCATTATCTATTAAAGCAGAAGAGGACATTGTTTTGAAGGAAGGGATGGTCTTAACTATCGAGCCAGGCATATATTTAAAGGATGAATTTGGAGTTAGGATTGAGGATTTGTATTTGGTTAAAAAGAAGGGTTTTGAAAGGTTGAGTAATGCGAAATACTGGTGAAATACCATTTACAAAGTAATTTTTAATCATACAAATTAGTGCTGGGGAATTAAGTATATTAAAGAAGATTGATGAAAATAAATTTAACTACTCAACCACATAAAAAGAAATCTAAGAAATTAATTAAAAACAAAGGGTGGTAATTATGAGATTAGAAGATTTATTAAATATTGAGGTGCCAAAAATTGACTTGTCAGAAGAGCAAGTGTTAGCAAGAGTTCTTGGATATATTGTTTTAAATACAAAATATGGAAGGACATATAAAGGAATATATTTATCTGAGAGGGGTTTAGGACATTTTTTTACTATAGAAAAGCCAGAGATTGGAGATTTTTTAATAAAAGGGGCATTTATTGGAAAAAATAATATCTTGGAGTTATCGAGGGAGAGTATATTTGAAAGAACTGAAATTGATGAAGAAACCATAAATGAATGGAAAAAAATTGCTTTAAAACAGCCATTCATAACTGGAATAAAAGAAGAGTTCTTCTACAACGAAATTGAAAATAGGAAGGAATCAAGGTATATTGCTTTGAGGGTTTTGAAGATAATCGAGACTGAAAGAAATATTTGCGAGAGTTGTGGAATTTTACTGCCTTCCGATAAGGACTTTTGTGAGTGTGGGGGAAGGGCAATAACCGTACCTACCTTGAAATGCATAACCATAGATAAATTTGAGAATCTTGGATATTGGACAATTGTTGATTATAGATTCGAAATTCCATCTTTAAAGTACCCAACTTTGATTTTAGGGCATGTTCTACCAAGATTTATAAATGAGACAAGATCCCATGGTGGTAAGGAATACAAATACACCCACGACATTCTCTCTCCTGGATTATTCGTGGAGTTGGATAAGATTTAATTTATATAGTTATCCAGTATCTTCGAATATCATATCGGGGTCTTCCCAACGTGGTCAAATATAGACGATTATAGACATTTAAGATACATACCTTTAAATCTACAGTATAGACCATCAGAGGAAAACCTTCAGTTTTCCTTACTGGAAGCTTTGCTTCCACGTTAGGATTGGGTTTCATTGATCTCAACTCTCCTCTGGGTTCATTGGAGAGTAAATCATCGCTCTCAACCCCAGTCACGGACTTAAAAACCTAACGGTTTTTAAATTCTCATTGCTTCGCTCCGAGAGAACCCCCAACTCCGCCTAAGAGTTTTTTAACCAATTCAACTCCTCTTTTAAAAATATTAAAACATCCAACAAACTGTCTATCAAAAACTCCACAATTATCGCATTTAACAACCTGTCCTCTTGGGACTCCATTCTACTCCCGCATACGGGACAGGTTTTTGAAGTATAGTGAAAAATAATTAAGTTATTAAAAAAGATAGACTGGTATCTTTGATAAGCATAACCAAGCATCCGTTATATCACATAAGATTTCATATTTTGTGGAGTTGTTGGAAATACCTTCTGCAACTTGAATAGCATATTCATTTAAACCCACTATCTGCTTTTTTTAATTTGTAATAATGGTACTCAACGGTTTTTAAAGGAATGCCTGTTATTTTAGATATTTCCTTTGGATGTTTGTCCATGTATTTTTTAATAATTTTATCTACATCTGTTGGTCTTCCACATCTCACATCTATACTTTCAACCTCAATGCCTATCTCCTTTAACGCATTTATAATTTTTTTTGATGTTCTTTGGTACTTTGACTTTGGAAGATATATCTTCTCAATTTCCCAATTCTCCAAAAGTTCGATTACAACATCTCTATTCAATTCCTGATTGATATAAATCTCGTTATCCTCCATCTCAGTTTCTTTTATCTTTTTTATTAGATCCTCCTTTGACTTTGCCCTTATATATTTCATAATTTACCACATTTTTTTCTTTTTCTTTCTTCTGGTTTTGTATTTTTTTCTTAACCTCCCTTTAACCATTTTTCTCTCCAAAATCCCGCCACAAATCTCACAGACATCTCCTTCATGTTCCATTGGATACATCTTTTTACAGCCCTTACAAACCTTCCTCCATATAAATTCCTCTTTAACACCCTCAGTGATGATAGATCTCACATCGATGCCAAGTTTTCTTGCCACATTTTGTATGCCATAATCATCAGTATACAAAATCCCATCCAAATCTAAAGTCAATGCTAAAACACCAATATCAGCCTCAGATAAAGCATCTCCAGTTTTTGATACCATATCTTTTACTTTTAATATATTCTCAATACTCGGCTCCATAACCTTCAATTTCCCAAGATTTAAAGATTGTCTAACAATTTCTGCCCGTGATTCAACCTCATTGATGATGTCGTATGTTGTGTAGTGTTCCCCCACCTCTAAGATGGGATTATAATCATGAATAAATGCTGAAGCATCCAAAATTTTGGGTTTCATAATAAACCACCTAAGAAGTAATTATTTACCCCTTAACATTTGAATCATGAGTATGCATGAAACTAACCCAAGAACGCAGCCATATATAAAAGTTAGATTTGAGGAGATTTTCCATAAAAATCCTGCTATTAAACTTGATGGTAAAGCGATTAATCCAGTTGCAGTCTGAAAAACTCCAAGGGCTGTTGCTTTAATTTCATTTGGAGATAAGTCAGAAACATAAGCCCTTTGATTTGTGTTGAGTATTGCATAGGCAACACCATAAAATACAAATAAAACAAAAAATACCTTTAGTGATTTAAATAACACAAATCCCAATGCGGTTAACGAAAATATCAAATACCCAAATGCTATAACCTTACCCTTTCCAATTTTATCGGATAGAATACCAAACGGTATGGAGAATATTGCATAGGAAATATTAAAAATAACATATAGTATAATAGAAATCTCCACAGCAAATTCACTAAGATGTTCTTGAACTTTTAAGATATAGAACATATAACTAAAATTGGCAAGAGCAAATACTGTAGAGATTAGGATGAATTGTTTGAGTGGTTTTGCCAATAATTTTAAATTTATCGGTTTAAAGTTTTTTGTATTTGCTTTTTCCACTTCTTTTACAAAAAATAGAGGAATTAAGGAGAAAAAAGCAGGCAATGATGCAATTAGCAATATGGATTTAAAATCAAGAACAAGATAATAAATTAATATAAATGCTGTCATTGAACCTAAAACTGCTCCAAAGGTATCAAGTGCTCTATGAATTCCAAAAGCCTTCCCTCTTTCTTTTGGCATTGATTCTGCTATGATTGCATCCCTTGGGGCTTCTCTAATCCCCTTTCCTATCCTTTCAAAACCTGAAAAAACTGCAACATATTCCCAAGTTTTTGAAAATGGTAGTAAAAGTTTAAAAATTGTGGATAAAAAATATCCAACAAATACAAATATCTTTCTCTTCCCAAATCTATCTGATAGGTATCCAAAAAAAACTTTAAAGATACTTGGTATGCTATCCCTCACCCCCCCAATCAAACCAACAACTACACTATCTCCACCCAATGAGATTATAAACATTGGCAATATGGCGGAGATTATTTCACTACTCACATCATTTAAAAAACTAACAATACCTAAAACAACAACATTTTTTGCTTTTTTATTCCCCATATTTACACCAGCAGAACCTATTAATCATTAATATATATTATCCCATTAAACTTTTTTGGTGATGTTATGGAGTTAAATGAAAAAAATGTTCTTGATTTATCATCATTTAGGATGATTACTGATGTGAATAGTAAAGGTAACAAATTAATCTTAGAAATAAACAAAAATTATGAATGTGAGGTAGAGATTCCATATAATGTAGATATAGAGGATGAAATGATTATAATAAACGAACATCCTCTCAAAGTAGAAAATATAAAGAGAGGAATATTGAACCTGATATCACTTAGTATTTCTCAAAACTTAGTAAATAAGGTAACTAATAGAAGAACATACTACATAGTCCCTCCAATACCATTAATAGGGCACACTGCATTTGGTTTAATCGACAGGGGAACAAACATCATACAAGTTAGAGGTTTAAGTGGATGTAACATAAACTGTCCGTTCTGTTCTGTCGATGAAGGAAAGTATTCCAAAACAAGAAAAAATGATTACTATGTTGATGTTGATTATTTGGTTGAAGAGTATAAAAAGATTGCTGAGTTTAAGGGAAACAAATTCATTGAGGCACACTTAGATGGACAGGGAGAACCTACTCTATATTACCCTTTGGCAGATTTGGTTCAAAATCTAAGTGAGATAAATAAGGATGGAAGAGGAATAGTATCAATACAGAGTAATGGAGTAGGTTTAACATATAAGATGATTGATGAGTTGGAAGAGGCAGGTCTGCATAGGATTAATTTGTCAATTAATGCACTGGATGAAAAGATGGCAAAAATCTTGGCTGGAAGGAAAGATTACAACATTGAGAAGATTTTAGATATTGCTGAGTATATAAAGAATTCAAAGATACACCTACTCATTGCCCCTATTCTGTTGCCAAATGTGAATGATGAGGAGTTTAAGAAGGTTATAGATTATGCAATTCAATTAGACCAAAGAATTCCCCAAAATGTTCTAAACCCAATAACAAACAAAAAAGATCCAATATTGGGGGTTCAGTTGTGTCTGATTTATCAGTTTGGTAGAAGGGTAAAGAAGATGAAAATTTGGGAATTTAAGAAGTTTTATAAATTGTTGAAGGATTACGAAGCCCAATATAAAGCAAAGGGTATTGATGTTAAATTAAAACTCCACCCGAGTGATTTTGGAACTCATAGGAGAAAGAAACTCCCATGTCCTTTTAAGGTTGGGGAATCTATTAATGTAGATGTTATTATGGATGGAAGGATTAGGGGAGAAGTCATTGGCGTTTCTCAAAACCGAATAGTTCAAATAATAAATTGCAAAAATGAAGATAGGTTAATTGGAAACAATATAAGGGTTAGAATTTTAAGGACAAAGGACAACATAATAGTTTCAACACCAACTCAATAACAACATTTAAATATATGAACCTTATATTATATCATTGTTCAATTTAAGATGTGATAGCATGAGAGTTATTGGAGTTATAGGTCCAAAAAATTCTGGAAAAACGACTCTTATATGCGAACTTTTAAAAAAACTCCCATTTAAAACAGCAGTTATAAAACACACATACAAAGATGTCGATGTTGAAAAAACTGATTCTTATAAATTAAAGCAGTTTTCAAATACTGTGGTTTTTTCCACGAACAAAGGAACTGCATTTTATAATGATAGACTGTCTCTTGAAGAAATTTTATCAAAAATACATGAAGATTTTGTTATCATTGAAGGGTTCAAAGATGAAGTTTCAAAATTAAATATTCCAAAAATCGTTATGGTTAAAGGTGATGAGGGTTTAGAACTTGTTGATGAACACACCATAATGGTTATAAAGGATTATGCCTATGATGTTGAAGATGTATTAAAACTCGTTTTGGAAAAGGCAACTGTGCCATCATTCAACTTGAATTGTGGACATTGCGGTTATAACTGCAAATCTTTTGTAAATGCTGTTGTTAAAGGAGAGGCAAAATGGAATGACTGTGTTTTGTCAAATGGCATAAAAATTGTTGCAGATGGGAAGATTATCCCCGCAAATCCA
Source organism: Methanotorris formicicus Mc-S-70 (assembly GCF_000243455.1). NCBI lineage: Archaea > Methanobacteriati > Methanobacteriota > Methanococci > Methanococcales > Methanocaldococcaceae > Methanotorris > Methanotorris formicicus. Next base: position 22,934 of record NZ_AGJL01000021.1, read on the forward strand.
TTTGTTTCAAAAATAATAAAAAACACTGTAAAAGCAATGATCGAAACCTTAAAAGGTGTTGACAACCCAAAAAACATTGAAATTAAAATTGATTGATTGTTTTTAAAATAAAAAGGAGGGTAAAACATGGATAATGGAAAATATGAAGCTATGGCTGAGGTGTTCAAAGCGTTTGCAGACCCAACAAGATTGATGATTTTGAAGTTATTGACCAAAAATGAAAGTATGTGTGTATGTAAGATAATTGATGAATTAAAAAAACCACAACCAACAATATCCCATCATTTAAACATCTTAAAAAAGGCAGGTATTATAAAGGCAAAGAAGGAAGGTACTTGGAACTACTACTACATTGTAAACCCAAAGGTTAAGGAATTAATTCAAATGATGGATGAAATTATCTAAGTTAAGAAAAAGTGATTTCTTTGTAAGCGATTTTAAGATAATTTAAGGGGCTTTTGGATGTACCTATATATATCTTTTTTTTATTATAGATTTATCTAAAATTTAATAAAAATTAAAACTTTACGATTTTTTATTTTATGTAGTTTTATTTGAAGTTATAATACAATTGGTGAGAACATGGGTATTGAGGAGGAAATTAGGAGGATTGAGGAAGAATTAAAAAACACCCCATACAACAAAGCCACCCAGAAACACATTGGAAGATTGAAGGCAAAACTTGCAAAATTGAGGGAAGAGCAACATAGACAAAGAGGCGGAGGTGGTGGAGGAGGTTATGCTGTAAAGAAGTCGGGAGATGCAACAGTGGCGTTTGTTGGATTTCCGTCAGTTGGAAAATCAACACTATTGAATAAATTAACAAACGCTTATTCAGAAGTTGGTGCTTATGCATTCACTACATTAAAAATAGTCCCAGGTATTATGGAGTATAAGGGGGCGAAAATTCAAGTTTTGGATGCCCCGGGGATCATTACAGGGGCATCTTCTGGTAAAGGTAGGGGAAGTGAGGTTTTAGCAGCAGTTAGAAGTGCAGATTTGATATTACTTGCAGTTGATGTCTTCTCATTAGAGCATTTGCCAGTTATTGAAAAGGAGTTATTTAATGTGGGTATTAGATTGGATCAGCAACCACCAGATGTAAAAATTGTTAGAAAGGAAAGGGGAGGAATAACTGTAAATACAACAGTTCCATTAACCCATTTAGATGAAGAGACCATAGTGGCAATTTTGAATGAATATAAGATACACAATGCAGATATTGTGATTAGGGAAGATATAACCGCAGACCAACTTATCGATGTTATTATGGAAAATAGGGTTTATATTCCATCCTTGGTTGTTGTAAACAAGATTGATTTAGCAACTGAGGAGCAATTAAAGGAGATTGAGGAGAAATTAAAGGATAGGCCCCACGTTCTTGTATCGGGGCATAGAGAGATTAACCTTGATAAATTAAAAGAGGCAATATATAACACACTTGGATTTATAAAGATATATTTAAAACCCCAAGGAAAGAAACCTGATTTTGATGAACCTCTCATCATGTTAAGAGGTTCAATTGTTAGAGATGTATGTAATAAATTGCACAGGGATTTCGTTGAGAACTTTAGATATGCCCAAGTTTGGGGTAAATCAGCAAAACACCCTGGGCAAAGGGTTGGATTAGACCATGTTTTGGAGGATGAAGATATCTTAACAATTGTTATAAAGAGAAGTAAGTAAAGTGGTTGTAATGAATGAGGAAACATATAAGAAAATAATAGAAGCAGGTAAAATTGCATCTAAGGTAAGAGGAGAAGCAGTAAAGATGATAAAGCCAGGAGTTAAGTTGTATGATGTGGCAGAGTTTGTTGAGAATAGGATTAAGGAATTAGGTGGAGAACCAGCATTCCCATGCAATATTTCAATAAACCATATTGCTGCCCACTACTCCCCATGTTATAATGATGATAAGATTTTTGGGGATAATGATATTGTAAAATTGGATTTAGGGGCTCATGTTGATGGGTATATTGCAGATACAGCAGTTACTGTTGATTTATCAAATTCCTACAATGATTTAAAAAAAGCGAGTGAGGATGCACTAAAAACTGTTATCAAAGAAATAAACCCTCCAATGAATGTTGGTGAAATGGGGAAGATTATTGAAGAGGTTATTAATAGTTATGGATATAAACCAATATCAAACCTCTCTGGGCACGTAATGTATAGGTATGTCTTGCATTCAGGAATAAGTGTTCCAAATGTTAAAGAGAGAACGAATGATGTCGTTGATGTTGGAGATTTGGTTGCAATTGAGCCATTTGCTACTGATGGATTTGGAATGGTTAAGGATGGAAATCTTGGAAATATATATAAATTTATAACCTCAAAGCCGATGAGACTACCCAATGCAAAAACATTATTAAAGAAGATAGAGAAAGAGTATCCTTACCTACCTTTTGCTGAAAGATGGATTGTTAGGGAGAACCCAAAATCTAAAACTGCACTGAGGAGTTTGATTATAGCAGGATGTATTTATGCATATCCAACATTAGTTGAGAGAAACAATGGAATGGTTACGCAAGCAGAGCATACGGTATTGATTACCGAAAATGGAGTAGAAGTCATAACCAAATAATAAAAATAATTGGAATTTGGGTGATGTGTTGAGGGGTTATTTATTGGTATTTTTGGCTGCGAGTATGTGGGGAAGTTTGGGGATTTTTGCCCAAGTTTTTATATCAATTTGAACCGTAATTCCCATCACAAATTTAAATATTTATTTAATTGAATTAACTTCATCTAACACTTTAAGATTATAAGCGATTGTGAAGAGTAAGAGCTTAACACTCAGCCCTTTCTTGCTTACAGCGTGAATATGCTTAGAAAACATCGCAACTAACTTTGAGAAGTTGGTCTCAATGCTTTTTCTCAACTTATTCAATATTTTATACTTTGTTCTCTCTATAAACGATTTAATCATGTTTTCGCTTGCGGTAGCAAGCGAGTAGCAAACTCGAAGAGTTTGCCTAATTTCTTTTTATCGCTTCGAAATAAACTTTCCCCTGCCTTAATAAGTTTTCGAAGCCCTTATCTATATATCCTTTGTCTCCGATTATACTGCAGTTCATAAATTCCCGAACAAACCCTCTAAAATTTTCTTTTAGAATGTCCAAATCATGCTGATTTGCAGGATTTATGGATATCAACATTAGATACAACCCATCGGTAATATAAGTTGCTTTGTATCCATAATACCACAGTCTTTTCGATGGGTTATATCCAACACTGCCGTTTTTTTAATAAGTTCCGAGTATCCAATTTTTTCATGTCTTCCCTTTCTTACGGATTTTTTCGTTTCAATTGGGATTGTATCTATGAATAATAAACAATTTTTGTTTAGGAAAGTCTTTTGAATCTCGAATAAAAGTTGTTCATATCTATTTATTCGTTCAACAATCTTGTTATATCTAATTTTTGTAAATAGTCCTAAATATTCGATTAGTATTTCATAATCCCTCTTATAAACTCCCGAAAAGTATATCATACAAAGAACCGAAAAGATTATTAAGTCTAAGAGAGATATTTTCTCTCTGCGTGTGTATGGCGATTTGTATTTGACGACTATTAGGTAAAACTTAGCTCGCATAAGATTTATTAAACGCTTAATTCTCGGAATTTTAGATTTATCTACGATGTTATTACCTCCAACTATTTTTTTGTAGTAATCTATAATCATATAGTTATATATTTATCTATTTGATGGGAACTACCGTATATTGTATTTAGCATATTTTGATGAAGATGCTTTAAAATATGAACTACTTATGGCATCATTGAGATGTTCAATCGCATATAATAAGTTAGAAAATTATTTATTAGCCGGTAAGTATCCAATAGATGAAATCAAAAAAGCAAAAGAAGAATTAGAAAAAGAATTACATAAATATGTAAAAGAAGAAGATATAAAAATAGTTAAAGAAAATCTAAATGAAATCATTAAATTATTATTCAGAAAGTAAATCATCCCAATAATCCCTATTCACCATAAAACTATCTCTTCCTTATCTATTCTATCTAATATAAATATCATTAAACTTGATGCTATTAAATCAGCAGTGGTTCCAGGATTTAGTTTGTTTCCTTCCTTTGATAAATATCTATCAAACTCTTTAACTTTCTCTTCAGTGAAGTTATTTAATACATCTTCAGCCATTTTAGAGACATTTAAGGCAGTTTCAAAACCTTTTTTTCTTGCAATTAATGTATCAGGATATTTAGCCAATAGGTTTAAAAATGTTTTTGTTATAGCCAAGTTTATGTTGTTGAGCTCTTTATAAAACTTTTTTAATAAATTATAGCCTTCAAATGATATTTTAAAGCTATCAACCCATTCTTTACTTATATTGTCCCACTCTGCAGATATTTTATAAACATCTAAGAGTGTTAAGCCCTTTTCAATAAGCTCTTTTTTTGCATCTTCTGAAGTAACATCAGGACCTTTCTTTGGTTTATTGACATAAGCCATTGCTATATTTATTGCATCATAGACATTTATAGCATCTTCAACGGTTGTATTTTCAGTTATTCTCTTTAAATTATCTCTCAACTTATTTTCATCAAAACTCTCTAATTTTCCAGCCGCCATTGCTATGGGGATGTGTAACATTATAATTCCTAAGTTGGCATTTGTAGGGCTCCATTTTTTGCTCTCAATAACTGCTTTTTTTATGTATAAACCAACATCCCTATCTTTTTGTGATGCCTCATAAACCACATTTCCAAAGGCAATTCCAGCATTAATAAAGTGATGATATTTGATATCTCTATAATCTCTATTTCTATGAACATTTCCCGGTTTGAAAGAGCTAACCTCTAAACAGCATGCAATTTGAGATGCCTTCATTATATCAAAAGGATTCATGTTTTCACCAAATTTTTATATATTTGTAAATCTGATAATATTTATTTTGTGAGAGCATGAATGGAATTGAACTAATGCTTTATATCTACTTTAGATTTTTAGCTTTTATTTTTGTGATTATTCCACTTTATATGATTATGAAATATTCAAAATTGGAGAAGGAGAGAATAAAAAATAAAGCAATAGTTCAATATAAAGATAACTTAAAAAATATTATGCCTTCTGTATTTAGACAACTTTTTATAACGTTTTTATTAGTTTTTATAGGATTTGGTGTTTTTTTATATATCGTTACAAAATCTCTTGTATTTTCCATTACAGTAACAACAGTTATGGTTCTTATGATTTGTTTTATAGGATTTTATAAATTTCCCGCCTATATATGTGAAGATGGCCTATATTTCAATCAATATTATACATGGAAAGGATTTAACGGATATGAAAGAATTGGAGATACCATAAAGTTAATTGGTAAAAAGTATATAACTCCTGATATTTATTTAAAAGATAAAAATGGGGAGATTGAAGAGATTCTTAAAAAATACTTTAAATATTAAAAACATTAACTACCAGATTTTTCCAAAAATTTGAGAAATATTTTAATTCCAAATAATATTGAACTAAAAGATTTAGGGGGATAATTTTGCAAAGATTATTGAAAATGTTAGTATCTTCTAAAAAAAGATACAAAATAATTTTGAATCTATCCGATGTTCCCAAACCACTTACAAAGTTGTCAAAAGCCCTTGGTATAAAACCTTCAAATCTTTTGCCTCATCTAAGAGCTCTTGAATTTGAAGGATTGGTTAAATCTGAAAATGGAAAATATAAACTAACAGAATCTGGTAGTTAGTTAGAGAATTATTTTCTGGATTTGTTTCTGGAATTAGGATTATTGAAAAGTATGAAGATTTTTGGAATAATCATGATATTTCCTCAATTCCTAGCAACTTATTAAAAAGAATTTATGAATTGGAAAATTGTGAAATTGTAAAAAATTCATCTGAATGTATTTATGAACTTCATGAAGAATTTATAAAGAATATTAAGTTATCAAACGCCATATATGGGATTTCGTCTATTTATCATCCGGATTATCCTTTGATGTTTTTAAAACTTGCAAAAAGTGGTAAAAATATTCGTTTAATTTTAACTGAAAGAGTATTTAACAAGGTGAAAGAGAAAAACCCAAAAGAACTTAGCGAATATTTAGAATTAGATAATGCAAAAATGTATGTTGTTAAAGATACAAAATTGGCTATGGTTATTTCCGATAGGTTTTTATATCTCTCGTTGTATTTTAAAAATGGAGTTTATGATGTAGGTGAATTTTTAATATCTTATGATAAAAGTGCTTTAATGTGGGGAGAAGAGTTATTTGATTACTATTTAAAAAAATCTAAGGAAATTGATAAAATTTAGATTTTTTATTTTTTAATATTTTATATCTATATCTTTAATTCTTTCAATTTATAAAGTATCATAATAATTATAAAAAAATATAATGATTATGATAACCGTAGTTCCCATCAAAACATTAAATA